>CANRGQ010000009.1 GCA_947630195.1 uncultured Bacilli bacterium | reverse complement strand
GCAGCGACTGTCGGAAATATGGCCTGTGGAGGAGTGAAATCCCATGAAGCAGGAAAGATAAGCCGTGAGGCTTATCATAAGTGAAATGAAATAAATTTTAATTTATTGAGTTTTACTTATTGTTCTATTTCTTTCTTTATATATATCTTATAGGAAATTAAATAGGAAACACTATAAAATAAAATATTTAAAATAAGACAAATCAAGGGAGATATTTGAAATAAATATTCTAAATTAACATTTAAATATAACCCTGGGAATAGCACTAATAACATGGAACCAATCATACCTAGAGCAAAAACAAATAACGCCGGAATTATAACAGATTGCATTCTTCCTTTTTCAACGCCCCATTTATAAATACAAGGAACATTAGAGCACATTAAGAAAGAAGTACTTGTAAAAACAATAAAACAGATTCTTAAAGAAGTGCCAATATTATCTACACTACCTCTAACTAAAATGGTAATAAATAAACTAACTAACATACCTGCTATAAGGGATATAAAAGCATCTAAAAAGACAAATAAATATTTAGATAAAACAATTTCTTTTCTGGTAATGGGTAATGATAATAAATATTTATCAGAATCGGCATTTTCATCATAAGAGAAAGAAGATATACTATTCATCCCAAAAAAGATTAAGAACAAAATAGAACCAATCATAAACATATCCATACGTAGAGATCCAATAAATATTAAAAATATAAACATAAAGATACTAAATATTATATTACCTTTAAAATTTCTAAAGACATATAAGTCTTTTAATAATAATCCTTTAATAATATTCATGCTTATTCTCCTTTCACTAGCATTAACATTAATTCTTCTAAAGTTGGTTTTCTTAAAATCAATTTAGAATATTTTTTTAGAAATTCGTCTTTGGAATTTACTAAAACTAAATATGCATCTTTATATTTTAAACTTTTAAAATAATCTTCTTTTTTTATTTTAATAAATTTTTCTTCCGGTAATTCTAATATTCCATATTCATTATCAATTACTACTTTTAAAACATCTAAAATAATATGGCCATCATCAATAAATATCACTTCATCCGCTAAATGTTCTAAATCACTAGTTATATGGGTAGTCATTAAAATAGAATTTTCCCCATTACTAACAAAATTATTAAATAACTCAATTATTTCATAACGAAATATTGGATCTAATCCATTAGTGGGTTCATCTAATATTAATAATTTAGGATTATGAGCTATCGCACATAATACTTTAATTTTCATTTTCATTCCACTTGAAAATTCTTTTAATGGTTTATTACAAGGTATTTTAAATTCTTTAATCATTTTATAATATAATTTTTCATTCCAATTAGAATAAAAATCTTTCATTAATTTATTAATATCATTTACATTTAAAATAGGAGAAAAGAAGCTATCAGATAAAACTATACCTATTTGTTCTCTTTCTTCTTTATTTAAATTTCTACTATCTTTTCCAAATATTTTAATACTACCTTTATCATAATTCATTAAATTTAATATCGCCTTAATCGTTGTAGTTTTCCCACTGCCATTTTCGCCAATTAAACCAATAATTTTCCCTTTAGGTAATTTTATATTAACACTATCTAATTTAAAATCAGGATAATTTTTTACTAAATTTAGAACTTCTAAATTATATTCCACAATAATCACCTATTTTAAGTATACCATAAAATGATTTTGTAGTATAATATCTTTAGATGCAGATATAGTTTAATGGTAAAATATAAGCTTCCCAAGCTTAGGTTACGGGTTCGATTCCCGCTATCTGCTCCAATATGTATTTTAGTCGAACTTTTTAGTTCGATTTTTAATTTATGTAGAATTCCACATAATTCTTTGCTAAAAAGTATTGTGAACGAATAAAATGATAAAATACTATAATTGTTTATAAGGTCATTCCAACTATCACTAAATTTATTATTTCCTAGTAATTTCCTAGTAAATAATTACTTTAATATTGAATATTTTAAAATATAATATTATAATCGCACTTGGAAGTTAACCATTTCCCAACGTGTACTCTACTGATCAACTTAAATATAATTCATCTCTTTCTAGAGATGATTTTTTATTGCATAAAAAAATCCCCACAGAATATTTTGATATTATCAAAATACCTAGAGATTATATATAGAAATTAATTTTCAGTTTTATCTACTATTATTAAAGGAACGAACACCTCATCATCTGTATAACCAGCATGGTGAGAAAATAACACTTCATCTCCATCAGTTATTAAACATTTATTAGAATTTGCTATGGCTATAAAATCTCCTATGGCAGCATCAAATAATTCATTTGGTGTTCCATCTCCAAAAATTTTACTTTCTAATATTTCAGATTTATTATAAATTTTAAAATCATTTCCAAAAAGTTCATTGAATTTAGAAGCAAAAACATTCAAATATTCTTTCTTTACTTTAAAAGAAACTGCTCTTTCTTCAATGGATGTAGTTCTTTCTAACATATCTAACAATTCAGGATAATCATTTAAAAATATATTATCAACTTTTATATGACCATGGTCTGCGACAATTATAACTAAAGAATTTTTTAAGTTTTTACAAAAATTGGCTACTTTTATATCTCTTTCTTTTATAAGATTTTTAACAATTTCACTATCAGCCCCATAATCATGCATAGTATGATCTGGTTCATCATTATAGGCATATAAATATTTTTTGCCGGGAATTTTTGTTTCTTCCATTACAAGATCAAACATATTATCTAAATTGGAATAGACAAATGCATTTCCTGTTTTAAAAGGAAAAAATTCTTTGGCATGATATATTCCGGCATTTTCAATTTCATCTACTATAGTAGTATTTACTAATTTATTTTTAACATCTAAAAATTCTGGACATACTTCTTCTTTTCCTTTTTCACAGTTTAGAAATAAAGTTATAGTTTTATCAATAGGTTTTATATAGGTATTCCATCCAAGCCACCCATGTTCAACAGGATTTAATCCCGTTCTAATAGATGTTGTCGCCGCGGTTGTAGTTGCTGGAAAAACTGTCGTTATTTCTTTATATTGATTTTTTCTAAAAAATGAATCTTTTTCTAACGTTCTATCTAATATTCTTGAACCCATTCCATCAAAAAGCATTATGATAACATTGTTAGGTTGTTTTTCTTCTAATATTTTATCAATATAATCTATTGATTTGTGATGATATTCTAAACCAAAATATTTTCTAATAGAACACGCTAAATTTGTTAAGCATTCATCATAATTGTTTTTAACTTTCATAATAAAAACACCTCAAATAATATTTTATATGATAATAGAAAAATTGTAAATAAAAGTTTCACATCTTCCTTTGGTGTAATTTCATTTAAAACAAGAAAATTATCAGTCTATGATAATTGCGGCAACACTGTTGTCGCAATCTCATCATTTTTAGAAGTTGGTAAATTTATCATTTTCAAAATTCCAGACAGCATCTAGAAAATTAAGTTGGTCTCATTAAACTATCTTGTGCTATAATAAAGATATAAATATTTGGAAGGATTGATAACATGATAAAAACTGATTATATAAAAACAGTTGTTACCAAATTTTTAAGATTAGAAAATAAGAATGTAAAACCAAATATAGAGTTACAAGAGTTATATAATTCCAATAATTATGAAGAAATGCTTATGTTACTTCAAGAATATAATTTGTCTTTAGAGATGCCATACCTCGCCAGTGGAATGAGCTGTTATTTCAATAAACAAGTAGATGAAAATGGTTTAACAAATTTAAAAATTTCTAATGAAGATATTGAAGATGCTAAATTTATTGCTACTTGCTTTGGCAAAACTATAAACTATTCTGATAATAATTTACCTATTTTATATACAACCCTTTTAGGCACTACCGAATTTAATTATGGTAGGCAAACTTTTCCCGCTGGTATTTTTGAAGATGTTTTTCAATGTTCTCCAGATCATAGTTTACCAATTCAACCAATGGTGGGGGAAAGTGAAGTTGACTACTACATTCGTGTTTTAGATTATCAAATTAAAAACTTTGAAAATTTTCCAATAGAAAAAAGAAATGAAGTTTTAGCAAGAGCTAAAAGATTAGCTATTAATTTTTGCAATGGAAAAAATCGGATTTATTTAATTCCTTTCGATAATGTCATGAATAACAAAGCCAGTTTTGGTGATATTGAAGGATTAAGGGATGGCTTATTAAATGGGATGGAATTACAACAAAAATTAGATACTTTACCTACCTTTGAACAATTATTACAAGAATATTCCATAAGTATTACCAATCCTTATATTAATCCCAATATGACCAGTGAATATGGCATTGCCATATATGGGCCCATTATAAATAAAGAAATAACTTATATTGAAATTGATAGAATGTATGATTTAATTCAAAAGAAAGCTAAAGAAATGGGTTATGCTAATGGTGATGTTATACCTAGTGAATTAGATTTAAATATGAAAGAAGAGAAAAGTCATTCTAGAATGTAAGATTATAATAAAATCTTTTCATACCGGAAATATTCAAAAGGAGGCATTATGGATATTATTGATTTATTACATAATTATAAAGAAGAAAAAATAATTAAGTTAATTGAAAAAAATAAACTTGAAATTAATTTAGAAGAATTATTAATTAAAAGTGTTAATGTAGGAAATGATAAATTAAGTAACTATTTAATAGATAAAGGGATCTCTTTTGAATATCAAGACTATTTAGGTTTTGATTGCTATTTAATGGCCGTTACGAGAGGGAACATAAATATTATTAAAAAACTGATGACTAAAGGACTTAATTTATACAAAAAATATAATATAGATAATGAAGATACTTATGCTCTTAGCTTTGTTAATGATTTAGAAACTTTTAAATTTTTTGAAGAACAAAAAATACCCAAAGAAGTTTTTAATAAATGTGTTGAACGTATCGTTAACAGGACCATAACTACCCATGATATAGAGTTACTTTCTTATTTAATTGATAATTATAAAATAGATATTACCAAATTTACTTATTCTGTTTTAGAAAAAACAAAAGAATTAAGGGATTCCATGAAAGAAAGAGAAAAAAGAAGAAGAGAAATGACCTATTTTATCGATGAAATTTTTAGCGATAAAAAATATAAAAAAGAAATAAAGAAAGCTTTCGACTCATTAAAAGATTTAGAACAAGAAAACAAAGAAATAGAAAAATATTATAATTTTGTTAAAGAAAAATTTACTAGTAAATAAAACTAACCAATTGCCCTTTAAATATTTCTATGCTAGAATAAGTAATTAATTAGAAAGAAGAGTTGTTATGAGTAAAAAGAAAATAAAAATACCAAAGAGAAATATTCAACCAGGATTTGAAACTGTCCAAGTAGGAACAAATATAAACCCTGATAAATTACAAGTATCACAAGCACGAAAAGAAGAAATAAAATATGAAGTTTTAGTAGAGACCGCTAATATGTCTTACGAAGAAATTGAAGAAATAGTTCAAGGATGGATAAAAGAACCTTATGGTAATGATGAAGATATCTATAAAATTTTTGAATTACAAAAAATGCTAAATGCTTTTTCAAGAGCCGAAAGTGAAAGAAGATTAGAAACTGTCTTAAAAAGAAATGAAAATATGTTTAGAAATGATGTCTTAATAATAGAAGATGACCAATATATTTGTCGAAGATAAAAAGTCAGACTGTCTGACTTTTTTATTTAAAACTATTTTCATCTAATAAAGGAATAGTATCAATCGCGGGTTCTTCATAAGGATGAACTTTTCTAATAGCTTTAACCACTTCTTTTACATATTTCACATCACAAATTACTTCTAATCTTATTTCTTTAACTTTCTCTAATTTATTAGCCTTACCCACTGTTGGATTAGCCTTTTCATTAGGCATAAAGGTTCCTTCTACTTTAGAGGTGGTTGAACAATTTTGATAATTACCAATCTTCCCACCACCAGAGGCAAAAATAGCCTCTTTAACATCTTCCAAATTTTTTTCTGGAACCATTACCACTACTAAAACTTCATTAACAAATAAATTCATAATAAGCATCCTTCCTATCTTATTTTATATTATTATATCATCATGTTGTTACTTATGAAAAACCAAAATCTATAAAGTAAGTGTCTAATTGTTAATTTACTCTATCTAAAATTTTTAAATATGTTAAAATATTGTATGTGATTTATTATGAGTTTTGATTTTTATACCGTTAAAATTTTATTTGAACAATTTAACATCGTTAAAAATAAAGATAGATATATTATAATTGACGTAACTGATAATAAAGAATATGACTTTTATGATAGTAACTTTGCCGAAATGGTTAAGTTTTCCTATGTTTGGGCTTATGCCGCCAATGGGGAATTTACAAATCCTCTAAAATTTGAAGAAATAACTAAAAATAAGAGTGACTTTCAAATCTATTTTAAGGAAGATTATATTACCCTTTATGAAGTAATTATGAAAACAGTTATAGAAAGTATGCAAAAAGATAATCTTATGTTAGATGAAGATATTCTTTTAAGTAAAGTAAATAAAGAAAATATTAATTTAGATATTCCCGCTCTTATAAAAGGACTATACCTAAGTGACTGTTACCCATCTTTTTACTATTGGGTAGAATTGGCTAGTCCTTATGAAATAGTCCCCTATCATGAGTTATTTACAAAAGTTAAGAAAAAAACTAAATAATTAAATTACCATCTTGCATAATGGTGATTCTTCCCATAACTGTCTCGGCCTCAATAGTCAAATCCTTTGTGCCAATCATAAAATCAACGTGATTTGAAGCGGTATTAACTCCCGCTTTTTTTAAATCTGCTTTATCCATCTTTTGACCATTTTTTACGCATTCCGGAAAACCACTTCCTAAAGCTAAATGGCAAGATGCATTTTCATCAATTAAAGTAGTTTCAAATACTAAATTCGTATTGGATATTGGAGAATCATAATTAACTAAGGCAACTTCTCCTAAGTATCCCATTAATTTGTCACTATTTATTAATTCTTTTAAAGTAGTATTACCGCATTTGGCTTTACAAGATATAACTTTTCCTTCTTTAAATTTAATATAAAAATCACTAATTACTTGCCCATTATAAATTAAAGGTTTCGAACTATAAACTATGCCACTTGTTCCATTATATAGAGGGGTTGTAAATATTTCATAACTTGGCATATTAACAAGCCACTTATCACTTGAGGCACTTCGCCATAAAGCATTTTCACTTAAAGTAATTTCTAAATTTGTTCCGAGTTTATTTTTATAATATAATTTAGTTATTTTTAAAGCATTTAATTTATCCTCTAGTTTTTTTTGGTTACTTAAATATTTCTCCCAATTTTTAATGGGGTTACCTTCTTTAAACATACAGATATCGGATAAAACTTTCCAAAAATCCTCTAAAGGATGTTTACTTTTAGGAAGTATTTTTTCAGCCCATAAAAGATTGGGAACAATCGCAATACACCAAGGGATTTCCCCTTTTAATTGTTTTTCTCTATATACTGGTTTACTTTTTAATTTTAAATCGGCCATTTTAGCTACTTTAGATGGATCTATATCTTCCATTAAATTAGGTATTTCACTTTCAAGCATTAAAAAGGCCGCCTTCTTCTTAGCATATTCATCCCAAATATGTAAATCAAATAAAGGACTTTTTTCCATCTCTTTTAAAGAACTATTTTTTAAAACATAATAAACTTCATAAGGATTTTTCTCATCTAAATAAATATCTTTAACTCCTAGTTTTTCTGCATAAGCTTTTAAGTTCATAACAAAAGGACGACATATTAAAGGATAACTTATAAAAAGAGGGGTATTTTTATTAATCTTTAAAGATCCCTCTAATAATAATTTTATATACTTATTTTCCATACTATCACCATTTAAATTATAACACAATAATGAAAAATTATTTATTATGAAGAATAATTTTTACTTTTAATTACCAAATATTGGTAACTAATATGTTCTGTTGTGTGTTATAATAAAGATGAGGAAAGAAATATGGACAAAAAAGAATTTTATGAAGAAATAATCAAACCTATCGAAAAAAAATATCAAAGATTTGATAAATTATCTATGGTTTTACCATGGAAATTTATTCTAAATAAAAAAGATGAATATAATAAATTACTGATGCAATTATACATTTATCTTTTAAAATAATTATTTAAATTTAACTAAGTATTCTTTATTCCGAATTCTTATTACTAAAGAGAAATGATTAGTATCCCTTACTTTACTTGGTACTTCTAATACTAATTTAGATTTATCACTACTTGGCGTAACATCTTTAACATTTTCCACTACTTCTTCGCCATTATATTCATATTTTATTTTAAAGAAAGAAGATGCAAAAGAAGATATATCAGCTGAATAACTATAAAAAGGAATACTCTCGGATATTTGATAATCATAACCTAAGATTAGCAATGTTTTTTCATTGGTATTAAAACCAACATTAATCATGTTTTGGTATTCGGTACACATATCACTTCGAATACAACTTTGATATTTATAAGTATAACGATTAGATACTTGATAATCCGTAACTGTAAATTTCGTATCTTTTAAATTAGAGTTATTGAAAACTATTTCCTTGCCTACTTCATATTCCCCTTCACTTACTATTCTATCAACAATTATTGGCGTTATGGTAACATAGTTATATTTGCCTTTAAAAGTTTTATCAACAAAAGCCGACCCATTACTTATTTTAATTCGATATGTTTTTCGAACTTCTTTTGGATCTAATTCATACACTAAAGAAAAAGTATTTTCACTTTCTCCTTTAATATCACTACCAAAGAAGTTTTTGGCATAATCAATAAAATTATCACCTTTATCGGAAATTGGATAGTAATAATTATTATCAACTTCTAATCTAAAATTATTATAATTTAAACTTTGAACTAAAGTCGTATTATTCTTAGCATATAATTTAATTACTAAATAATATTTACCATTCTTTAAAGTGTCTCCCTTATAATCTAAATTCGTAATGATACTATCTTCAATACGATAACTAACATTTTGATAATTAAACATATCCCCTTGAATATATGTACTATCTATAATATTAGGTAAAGATTTATAAACTACATAACCTAAAAGAACCGCCACTCCCACACATATTAGAATAAAGATAAATCTATTTTCTTTAATATAATAGATAAACTCTCTTGAAAATCTTCTTAAATTTCTTTGGAGTTTAACATTATCTTTCTTAATCGTTATTTCGACTTCTTCACTATCTTCTTCACTTATTTGTAAATCTCTTAAATCTTGTTGAAAGTTAAATTTACTAAAATTAAAACCAAAGCCATACATTAAGAAGAAAATAATAAATGTAAATTGGGGAATTAATAAAATCAAAGAAATATCCCTATAAGCCCTAGATGCTTCTGCAGTGATAACGGATGTTTCCATAGATATCATTAAGCCTTTTACTAAGGATAACAACACAAAACTTAATAAATAAAAACCAAGGGCTCCTAAATAAACTTTATTCTGCCTTTTTTTATAAATAAATAAAACAACTAAAGAGATTAAACCAAAGACTAAAAGAATTAAAGCAACATAAAACGATAAAGAAATATAGTTAGTATAATATCCCTCATAAAAAGCCCCGGTATAACCATTATTTATATAGTCAATAAAAAAACGGGCTATTTGAAAAGTTTTATAAGCTATAAAACCACTTATAATAGCTAAGATAAAATTAATTAATCTAAAATGTTTAATTAAAAATGCATATGGTCTTCTTAGTATCATATCTAATCCCCTACTATATAATCATATCAAAAAACAGTTAAAAAGTAAATTTGATTAAATTAAAACATTTAAAAAAGAGTAAAATATTTATTACCCTTTTAACGCACCTTTTTATAAACATCATCATATTTTGTTTTTACTTGTTCTTGAATAACTTTTAATATAAGCATTTTATCATAATCAGGATTTCCTGTGTTTAAAACTGTTTTTCTGTCTCCTAATTCAACACAAGGATGAATTTGTTCATCAAATTGAATATTATTAAACAAACCATTATTAAGATAAGATTTTTCGGATACACAAACCTGAAATCCATCCTCTCCATCTATTGTATATAAAGTAAAATATTTAGAATTATCTATCATACCACTATATAATATTTCGGCAATGTAAAATGTATTAGCACGATACCCAATATAATCACTTTTTTGAATTGCTCTTTCTAAAGATACCAAAGAACTTAAATCACTAATTTCTAAATCTCTTTCAGATACATTACCAGGACAATATCTTACTATTTTTAATTGACCATTATCATCTTTAATTCTAAAAAGCCTTTCATTATCAGTTGATTCTTTATCTATAGTACTAATAAATAAATCACTACTTAAATCCGTTTTATTACAACTTACAGCCTCTAGTATATATTTATCTTTTACTAAATCTTTAAAAGAAATATCATATAATAACTTTATTACTTGAGTATAAATTAATCCTTCTTTAAATTGTTTTATTAAATTAACTATTTTATCAAATTCTAATTTTAGATAATTAAACAATTCTTCATCTTCTATAATATTAATGTTGCGCATAGCTTCATAAAATTTCTTTAATACTTCTTCATATATCATTTTCGATTGATAATTTATCTTTAATTGCATATTTTTATCCATTGTAATTCTCCTTTTTGTACCATTATTATATCACATCATAAAACTTTTACAAAATTATTTTTTATTAACAAGTAATTGCCCTTGCATTAGATAAATAGTTTTATTTTCTTCTAAAAATTTATTAATGTTCGTATTAAAAGTTTTTACTACTTCATCAATTGTATCTCCTTCGGCGGTTATATAATAAGCATAACCATTTTTCGGAATCAATATTTGTTCATTAGGATAAATATAATCTTCCATATTTAAACCATTTAAACTAGCTAAAAGTTCTGGATTAATATTATATTTTCTTCCTATCCCATACAAACTATCTCCTTGTTCTACTGTATAATAATTAAAATAATCTTTACTATTAACAGGCACAATTAATTCCATATCTTCTCTTACATCATTTTCAAAATAAATATTATTTAAATCTTTTAAAGTTTGCACACTCGTTTCAAATTTTTTCGCGACACTATAAATATCTTCTCCCTTTTTTAAGCGATAACTTTCAAACATTTTTCCACCTCTAATATAAGGTATGTTAAATATTTATTTGTGTTTCTAATAAATAAAAATCATATTGGTATAATTAAAGTTCCATTCAAAGTTTTGCATAAGTAGTGTTTCTTCTTTACCATTATGCATCATTAAATTATTTTCACTTAAATAATAAACTGTATCATCTTCTACTTTAATAATTTTGGTAATTACTTTATCAGATAATTTTATATAATTTTTATCAATTACTTTATATAAAATATTATCTTTTACTTCATAAGTTGGAAAGTCTGTACTTAAAAAGTTTAACTTTTTATTAACAATCTCTTTATAATCTTTAGAAACTAATTTATTATTTTCTAAAATTAAATAATCTATTTCTTCTAATTTTTTCTTTTTTAAATCAAGGCGATATTCTTTTTCTTCTTTTTTATCCAGTAAATAAACTTTATTTTTATAATCACCTAGGAAGATGCTATTAAAAGATACTTCAGTATCTAATTTTATCTCTTCATATTTACCAGTATTTAAATTAATTACATAGAAAGATGAAAAGAAGTATTCTTCATTATAATTAGGAATTATTAAATATTCATCCATCATATACACTAGTTCTAAATTATAGATGTCTTTATCAAATATGGTTATAGTATCATTACTATTATCATTTACATAAACAAAACCTCGATAATTAAATAAAGCATAATTTTTATTATTTAAATAATTTAAGTCAATCTTTTGATATGTTTTATTTAATTCTTTTATTTTACTATCCTTCACTGTATCAATGCTTACCTTACTTAAATTATAAGCATAAACTTCTCCTTCGGCATTATGACAAAGAGGTAAGAATTCTAGCTTACCAGTAGGAATAATACATACTTCATTTTCATTTTTATACTCTTCAATATTATTTATTAACTCTCTTCTTTTGGAATATTTATGGCTTATTAAATAAGAATAAGTTACATCTTTATCTTTGATTAAAAAAGTATAATAACCTTTATCCTTATCAAAACTTTCTTCTACTTTATATTTATTAACATTATAAGTTTTCGTGTAATTATAAGGGTGAATTATTAAATATAAAAATAGGAAAAAGAAAAAGATTAAAACGGTTATAAAAACATATAACTTAATTTTCTTCTTTTTCTTTGGCATATTCTTTCTTCGCTTTCATCATAAATTCCGATACCGTAGTTTCAATTTCATCTAAAGCATTATTGGAAATATTACTTAAAACTACCACTTCTTTAACGGTATCAATGGTAACTTTACCCCATATAAGTCCTTTATATATTTCCATATCATTGTATAAATCAGGTGTTATGGAATAAAGAAAACTCCCCCAGAGAATTCTTTTATGGCCTAAAAGTAATCTTTTATTGGTAAGAACAATAACAAAAGTATTAAACCATTCTGTAAATTTTTCATTTTTTTGAGCAATAAAAGCATACAATACTTCTTCTCCAGGATTAAGATAATCCTCGACTATTTGAGCATGACGCTTACATCTCCAAAAAATGCCTCCCGGATATTTATTTTTAAATTCTAATACTTTATCATAAACTTTACCCATTTAACTTCACCTACTTTTTTTATTTAACCTCAATACTCCATAATTCATGCATATTGCAATAAGCATATAAAATACCCTTTTCATTAGGAAATATAGCCTCTGGTGTATCTCCTGGCTTAAAATATTTTAGATACTCACTTGTTTCCGTAACAAAACTTATCCATTCAATATAATGATTATCTTCCATTACATGATTAACTTTAACATTTAAGTTATCTCCAACTACTTCAAAGGTTGGAATATGTTTCTCAAAAGAAGCCTCAACAGTATTTGGTTTTACTTCACGCATCTTTTCATCACAACAAATAAAATTACAAGGACAATGACAGTCTTTTATTACTTTAATGAGTGATCCACAACTATTACATTTTTTTAACATTAATTCTCTCATAATTACACCTCTTATCAATATTATAAAATATATTTCTCTTTTTTTAAACTTCTTTTTAAGTTATTTAATAAAACAAATTAAATCTCTTAATTTAAAATTTTTCTAACACTTTTATTTTTTCGTAAATAATTAAATTATCTTCATTAAAATCTTTATACAATTTTTTTAAATCTTTTTTATAATTTGAAAAATTTTTCATACTTTTTCCAATTGTTTTCTCAAAATCTTTAAATTTAATTATTTTATTATCTATTACTTCTATACTACCTAAAATATTATAAGCCTCATCTTTAAGTAAATATTTATTTTTAATTGTTGAATAATTTTTATCATTATTTAAAAAAGGCAAATAATAAATTAAAAAATTTTGGCGATTTTCTAAAATATCTTCTATTTTTTCTTTAGCCATAATTAAATGACTATAATTTTGATATTTTGCTTGTCTTTCATTATGACATCTAATTAATTTATCACTATAATTTATTTTTTGTGCTTTTTTATCCAAATAAGCTATTTTTATTTTATCTTTTAAAAATATTTTTTCTTTAGATAATATTTTTTCTAATTTTTCGACAACTAAATTAAATCTTTCGGAATTTTTCCAATCTTTTAAGCCAATAAATAATAAATATTTTTGCATTTCCTCAATAAAATTTAACTCTTGCTTACTATAATTATCTTTATATTCTTTTGGAATACAAAAAGACTCTGGGTAATTATATAATTCATTTAATACACCATCAAAATTGTGAGAATGGCTTTGATAATTTTCCCTATTTTTATCTTTATTAATAGTATAATGGTAAGTTAAACCCACTTTGCAAATGTTTTCTAAAGCATCCATTAATAAAGTGTTATTTTCATACCCACTGGTATTATCAAAACGTCTTATATAACTAACCCATTCATATTTTTCTTTCCTTTTATCATAAAATCCAAAAGGTAAATTACATTTATTTAATATCCGATATCTTCGATTAATTTTATAGGTTTCATATTTCCATTTCAATTTTTTTAATTGCATATTACCACCTCAATTTTTATTATTAATATTACCCACAAAAATTTTTTTATATTAATTTTATTATTTCTATATTTCTATATCATTAAAAAGCGAATATACTGAGCACCCCATCATCTTTTCGATTTCTTCCTTTAGTTTTTCAGCCTCATTTATATGATAGACTGTATTTTCCGCCACCCCTTTTCTTACCATTATATCAATTAATCTTTTTTCTAAAGTCATTCTATTTTGTTTACACATTAAATCACATAAATTAATTATTTTTTCATAAATTGTATATTCATGTTCTTTGATAAATTTAGTTCTAAAGGGAATATCTTTCGGAATACCACCCGCCGTACAAAGATAGTCATTATTTAAATAAGAATGGGTTAAACAAATATTACAATATTCTTCATCATAACCCAAACTTTTTAAAAATTCATATCCATTTAATACATGACCAATAGTATTTTTATTTCTTTTTCCAATATCATGAATATAACCAAGAGTAATGGCCTTATCAACATCTAATCCCAATTTTTGAGCAATTGCCCCCGCTGTTTCCCCAACACATAAAGAATGAATAATCCATCCCTCATCTAAAGTAGTCTTTTTAGCGTCTTCTAAAAGTTCTAAAGCCTTTTCTTTTGTTAATTTCATCTTATTCACCTAACTTTCTAAATATATCTTTATATATTTCTTTTTCATTTATATCTTCCACCATCATAATTTGATGTTTATTATTTGTAAACTTATAAGAGGTATCTTCTAAAACAAGAGGACAACTAATTAAAGTTGTTTTAAACCAGTCCTTATTAACTAAAAAAGCTACAACCGCTATATCCCAAATAACTCTTTTTTCTTGAATACCGTGATAACCATCATTATAAAATCTTTTTATTAAATAATTGTTTAATTTATTTTTAGATAAATTTTTCTTTAATTCTTCTAAAGATATAATTAATTTAGAAGTAACATTTTTAGTTGGAATAATAGTTAATTTTACTTTAGAATTTAAAATAATTTTTACTGCCTCAATATCTTGTTTAAAATTAAACTCTAAATTGTCATGACATTTTAAATCATTACCCCCAAGCCATATAACTTCTATTCTTTTAGTTATTTCTGGTCTTTTCTTAATGGCTAAAGCCACATTAGTAATGGCCCCGATGGCTAAAATAACTGTCTTATCATTTTTATGGGCAATTTCAATAATTTTATTAACTGCCTCATTATCTTCATTATAACCATCTGAAATATAATTTGAAGAACCTTTATATATTTTTTTTATATCAAAATTTAACCATTTACATATTTTTAGGGCCTCTTTATAACTTTTATTTAAATTACTCTTTATACTTTCATTTTTAGAAGAATGTTTATAAGGTGCAATTGTAATAGCCTCAATAGTAAGATTATGAGAATTTTTTAAAAGATAGGCTAAAGCAAATTGGTCATCACATTCATTAAAAGTATCTGTATCTAAAATAACTTTAATTTTCTCTTTATTAATCTTGGCAATACAATTATATATTTCTTCCCAATTATGGACTCGATTAATTTGCGAATTTCTATTATAAGGTGTATCCATAATTAATGTTTTAATATTATTGGCTACTAAATCTTGACATATTCTAGCGGAATCTTCAATTATAATATCAATATTATATTTAAGGCATGCTTTAGTTTTACTATTATTTTCATAAGCATTAGTAAATATGAGTTTATCATAGTTTATTTTATTTTTCTTTAACCACTTTTTAGTCATTCTAAAAGGGTTAGAATAATCCCCATTATTTCTTCCCGTAATTATAAATATCTCATGCCCATCTTCTTTTAACTTATCAATATATTTTTTAGATTCTTCCATTACTTTTAAATTCATGGCTATTCTTTCAATATTTTCTTTATAAAAACTATTTAATTCTTCTTCTGTCCAATCAAACATACCTCTTGTTATATAAACATCTTTATTAATTATACCTTTATTTCTTAATGTTTTATCATGTTTTAAAAATTCTTCTAATAAAGATTCATCAAAATTTGCTAAAACATTATCAATATCAACACCAATGCGCATTATAAACATCTCTCATTCTTAATACTACCATCACTATTAATTTCTATAATAATATTTTTATCAGTATATAAAATTACGACCTCTTTATTAGAAGACACTAAATTATTTTCTATTTCTTGGTCTAACAATTCTTCTTTAGTATTAGTTATAATAGCATATTTAGGTTTATAAATATTTAAAGTATCTTTACTATTAGAATAACTATCTCCATGATGGGCTACTTTATAAATATCAATCTCTTCCTTAATCATTTTAGCAATTTGATAATTATTTTTATAAACAATACCTTCATACTTTTCACTATCAGTTATATCTCCACTTAACAATATCTTTTTACCATAAATATTAGCATATAAAACACAACTATTATAATTCTCACTTAAAAGATATTTCTTATAATAAGGCGAATTTTTATCATTAAATATTTTATTTAGTTTATTATCACTAGCATACACTTTAAAAATATGGTTATTAAATTTAATTTCTCTAACATTTTCATCTATTATAATTAGTTTACTATACTTTCTAATATTTTCTTTTATATAATTACATTTATCCATTTCTTCTTTTCGATATTCAAAACTTGCTATCGTTCCAGTTGCGGTCTTACCATCAAGACCACTATAATCTTTAAAATATACATTATCTACTTGATAATTCTTAATAATATCCACAATATTTCCATAATGGTCGCGATGGAAATGAGTTAAAAAAATAAAATCTAATTTTTTAATGTTTAACTTGGTAAAATAATTTTGAATTTGTTTAAATTGTTCTGCAAAACCTGTATCTATTAAAGCATAATGATTATCTTCTTCTAGTAATATAATATCGTCCCATGTCGATTTTAAAAAATGTAACTTCATTTTACCCACCTAAATTAATTATAATATATTTAACAATGGATAGTCTAGTTTTAAATTATTTTTTTAAACTTCTTTTTGGTCCTTTATAAATATATTCTTCAGTACTTACTTTATTTTCGCTTTCAATAAGTCTAATCGCACAATTATCCATATTAGCTTCTTTATTATACCACTCGGGACTATAATGGAACCAATTCATAATAATTGTTTTAATGGTCGTGCCATGGGATACCACAAATAAAGGATCACTTGTATCTCTAAAAATGGTATCAATAAAAAGTTTTGTTCTTAAAGCGACATCCATAGGACTTTCCCCTTGCGGCATCTTGGCATAAAACTTCCCATCGTTTTGCCAATAATTATCATAAAATTTAAATTCTTTGGGATATAATTTTTTAATTAAACTTATCTCTTTATCACTAAATAGCCCATATCTTTGCTCAATTAAAGTTATATCTTCTTTAATGCTTTTAATATTTAACTCTTCATTAATGATTCTCGCTGTTTCTCTTGTTCTCGTATAAGGACTTACCCATAAGGTAGCGTTATCAATACTTATATTATGTTCCTCTAAATACTCTTTTAAAAATATTCCCGCTTCTTTAGCCTCAAGGACTCCTTTGGCCGATAAATAAACTTGATGGTCAGGTAACTCTACATGATAATTTTCTTTCGTATTTTGCATAGACTCGCCATGCCTAATTAAAAATATTTTTATAATAATCCCTTCATTTCTCTTATAGATAATCTATTTCTAAATTCTTCTTTAAAGTTAAACCTTTTTCCTCTTTCATACTTTCAATAAACATTTCAACTTCTTCTTTATGTTCCATATACTTCTTTAAATCATTTAAGACATAATTTAATTCTTGTAACTTACCATCATACTTTTTATAAGTTTCTTTTTCAATATTAATATTCCTTAAAGAATAACACATGGAAGCATATCTATTACATTCTTCCTCAAGCATTTTAAAGCACTTAACTAAATCTTCATTACTATAACCTTTAACACTACCATAATCTAATATACTAAGGGAATTAAAATATTTTATAAGTTCCGTACTCTCTATTTTAATAAAATCATAATTTTCTATTTTGTACATTTCTTTACCTAATTTAAGTAATAACTTAAAAGGTATTCCAAAATGTTCAATATCTTTTCTTTCAATAAAACACACATTATTAATAATTATTTTCATGATAACCCACCTACAATTATTATATAAAAAAAGTCTGATATAATCAAACTAATTATTTAACTCTTACTTTAGAACCAATGCCCCAACTTTCTTGTCTTTCTAATCTATTTTGCAGAATTTTAGGTTCAATAATTCTATTTATTTCATTTATATCAGCCTCAGTTAAAACTGTAATTACTTTACTTTCCTCATACCACCTTAAAATTATAGAACTTGCCTCAAATGGAGGATTCGCTGTAGGTTTTGCTAAATCCCATACAGAAGGCTTTTTACTATTCAATTTTTCCCTTAATTCTTCTCTTTTTAAATCTAGTAAAAAGACTTTAAATATTTCTTTATCTTCCAAATTATTCTCTTCTAAAAACATTACAAAATGTTCTTCAAATACTTTTAAATTTTCTTTATCTAATAAACTATTTGTTTTTAAAAATTCTTTTTCCATAGCAAAAAAATTTCTTAATATTTTTCTATCCTCTAAAGAAAATACTTCTAAATCATTTAAATTCATAATTATTCCTCCTCGTATAAGTACTTCTTATTATAGCATAAAAGTTTTTGCTTTTAAATTAAAATATGATATATGATATAATAAAAACACGTTTTAGAAATGGAGGTTTTGAAAATGAATTTTGAATTTAATTATATTGAGGAAAATATAGAAAAAATTAATCAAAATCCGGACAGCGTATTTATTATAAAACCAGGTTTTGTTGGAAAAAAGAAAGCCTTATTTGCTTTAATAAAAGAAGATGCTGGAGTTTATAAAAATATTCAGCTTACCAAAGAACAATCAGATTGGATATTTCCAGCAGTACCTATCAAATACTTTCATAATGGTCCAGGGTATTATCTTTTAAATAATTATATAATCTTTGATAATTATGAAGCGGTAAATATTACTAATCTAGAAGGATTTAAAATTGCTCCATATAAAGGAAAAATTTTTAACACAGGATTATATGCGACCTTTAATGATGGTTCTGCTACTTTTCTTATAAGGGATACTGCTAAAAGTTTTGAAAAAAATGGTGGGTTAGAACCATACATCAAATTATTAGAGCAATATAAAGAATATAATCCCCAATATGAAACTTATGAGGTTATTGAAAAACATTATATTGGGGATAAAACTTATATTATTCCTAAACTTCAAGAAAAAAACAAAGAAGAAGTTAAGACTAAAAAATTAGTTAAAGAATAAGAGATGTAGATAGTATTTACACCTCTTTTTGTAATATTAACTTTTTAACATCCATATCACGAGTAATTATCATATCTTCCGTATTTGCTAAAGATAATTCTTCAAATTGATAACATCTCTCTAATTCTCTTTCAAAATTACTAACAAGGTTATTATATGTTTTATGTATTGCATCATGAATTTGACTATTAAATGCTAGACCATGTTTATGCTTTCTTTGAGCATATCTAAATAATTCGGATTTTAAAGATTGATTATAATTTTCAGCCATTTCTTTAGCATCTTCATAGGTATTAAAAACTTTAAAAACTTTATCGATTTGTTTTGATTCAAAATTAAAATCATCATTTAGAATAACTCTTTTACCAATGTCTTCATTATAATCACTTAAAGATTCTATAAATCCTTCATAATCTTTATAAGGAAATATTACTTTATACCATATATTTTCTCTTTTTTGACCAAGCATTGAAATATCTTCATATGTATAATAACCAACAACATAACATTTGGAAACAATGTAACCTTTAGTAACATCTTCACCCTTCCAATTCTTGACTTTTAAATCTAACACAGCATATTTTATAAGAAAAATATTTTCTTTATTCATAAACCCTCCCTCATATATATAACATATATTGAATCTTTTAAAATTATCTCTTATCTTTAATTAATTTTTCTTGAATACTTTGAAAATCTTCTTTTTCTTGAGAATTTTCAAACCAATCTTGGCATATTGTAGCAACTCCAGAGTATAAATAATCTTTAGATTTAACATTAGAAAATACATCTTCTATATCTTCATTAAGAATAATCATAAATTCTCTTATATCTTTAAGAACTTTCTTTTTAGGAAATTTTTTTCTTAATAATTCTCCAAATAAAGGGAAATTATTTAAAACAAACTTAGACATATTATTGCCATAATCTTTAATATCAATATTTAAAGTAGGAATTGATTCGAATTTTTCTTGTTTAAATTCCGGATTATCTTCAATCGGTTCTGATCCTTGTTTTAAGATAATTATATTTTTATCAATAACCATTTGTTTAATTTCTTCTTTAAAATATGTTTTATTAAAATCAAATTCCATATCAGAAGATATTGCCGAAAGATAATTCACTTGATAAAGTTGATTCCACCATTCAAAGTTCTCTTTATGTCCTTCAGATGATACCCCTGTAAATGTCATAGTTGTAGGAATTCTATAGAAAAAAGTATATTGTTTATTATTAAGTTTAGAAAACATTTCTAAATAATCATCTTCATCAAGGCTTATACTATAAAATTTAGATAATAAATCATATAATTCTTTATCATTTAATTTATTAAAGTCAGCATCAACTATTTCTTTTAAATCTTCTATATAATTCTTAATTTGTTTTCTAAATTTTTCAGCATTTTCTTCATTAGAGGCCCTTCCAATATAGGCATAAGTATCCTCCAATAATGAAGTTTTTTTAATTTCAGAATACATTTTGAAACCTCCCTGCTTAGTTATTATTATAACACATTATTTATATTTTGAAACATCTTCATAATATGTTTACATTTTTCTTTTTTTATACTATTCCAAAAAAACTCTTAATGTATCATTAAATTCGAGTATAATATATGCACCAACATTTATATATTTTCTTCTAAAATTTCTTTATATTTTTCCTCTAGATTATCTAAGATAAACTTATCTTTTAAAATTTGCTTAATAAAGTCTTTATCAGCAGTTCTAATAATATTATTAACAATATTTTCTTGATTAATTTGAGAAACACTATGTATGTATTCACCTAAATACCTTATGTCTTTAGAATTAACAAAAAATTCATCTAATAAATTATAATTATAACCCTTACAATCAAAATTCATACCTAAACGCCATATGTTTTCTAAAGCATAGTCATAAGTTTTAGCGACATTTATTAAATTTTCAAAACTATCTTGGTTAATTTTAGGAGTATATGGAACAGAAATATAAGAAGTTATTAATAACATTAATTCTAAATCACTCATATTTTTAACAATATTAATATAAGTTTTATTATTAATTAATAAATTAAATATTCTTTTATATTCATCATCATTGGCCAGTATTAAATCTTCTATGCTTACATCTTTATTTTCTATAGATAATAATAAATTAGTTATATCTTTAAAATATTTTTCCCCAACTTTAGAATTTAAAAATAGATTAATTTCTTCAATCAAAATATCTTTATCAATTAACTTATTTATATATTTATAAACACTTTTAACAAAATAATTATTTTTTAAGACTACCGAAAAAATAAATTCTTTATTATTTACATAAATTAATATTTCTCCTGATTTTCCTAAATTATATTTTGTATATTCACTTAGTTTAATTTCATATATGTTTTCATCATAAAAAATTTTAAGAATAGAGTTTATTTTTAACTCATCAATCGTTTTAATAAATATGTTATTTTCTTCAATGCTATATTCATAATTAATTTTATTATTATCAACTAATAATCTTATGTCTTTAAACATTTTTAAACCTCATTTCTAAAATAGCATTTTTCATAATTAAGACTATCTTGATAATTTGATATAAGTTTTCTTAATTGGAAAAAATATAAATTTTAATTTAGAAATATTTTATCATATTTCTAGTTATTTTAAAACTCGAACTTATAACTAGCTCGAGTGTAATATCAATCTAATCTTGGGTGAGTAAAGAAGTTATTTACAATTTTTATAAAATCTAAAATAGTTCAAAATAATGATTATTTATATAAAATTTTTAATCTTTCAATTGCTCTTTTTTTTACTTTTTTCATTACTTCTGGAGTTTTTTCTTGCCCAATAAATTCACCAGTAACTATTCCAGGATATTTTGGATGTTTGATGTATTCATCTTCAGCAACTAAACTCCAATTATTTATTCCATATTCAAGATCCATATTAAGGAAAAACATTAAATCACCAAATGACGATAATGTTTTTTCATCATATGATTTCTTTAGTTGACTAAATTCTTCATCACTGGCTAATATCATTGTTTCTGATTGTTTTGAGGGATTCATTATTAAAGTTTTATTTTGTATATTTTTATCTAAACAAACACTTAAATCTATAATATCTTTTCCATTTTCACTTTTTGTTATTACTAAATTACTTAATAGAGTACTAAATCTATCCATATTTTTATATTTAGCAAGGGATTCCATCAAAACGTTTGAATCAAATATTGGTAAAGTCTCTTCATCGTGCTTAAAAATAAGAAATAAATTAAATATGTCTTCTATTGATAAGTTTGTGTTTTTGGGTTGTCTATATTCTTCAATGCTTATTACTTTTCCCATGTTTTTCTTATCCTCCTTATATATGTCAAATAATATTTTGTTATGGCAAAATAATTAACCCCCTAGGTATTTTGACATTAAATCAAATAACCTAAGGGTTATCTTTTTATATCAATATTTGAAAATGTGCGAATAGAAACGCCAATGGTGCAATTAACGTAGTAATATACAACTTTTCAGAAAAAATTACAATTAAATTTACTATCTACTAATACCTTTGTTAATTGCTTGAAGCACTTCAGTAATAGAGTCTTTACTCTCAAGTTCAGCCTTATATTTTTCGGGTAAAAAAACTTTAAAAACTTGTTCTATAAGCGAAATATCAATTCCTGTAAGTTTAGAAATTTCATCATAATGAATATGTTGACCTAATAATTTTATAATATTTTCTAATTTATTTTGACCAAGAATATTAAGCAAATTTAGTTTTTCGTCTTCTTTCATTATAGTTGTACTCCTTTCAATTTATATCAATATTCGAAAATGTTCGAATAGAAACATCAATGGTGGAGTAGACGAGAGTTGAACTCGTGTCCAATATAATCTATGAAACAATATCTACAAGTTTAGTTAGAATTTAATTCATTATATAGACAACTCTAACACATTTTCTATATAACTAAAGATTAAGTAATTATTCGTTATTTTACCTTAATCAAATAAAATAATATATCTTATATTTAATGAACCTTATATAACTCTATAAGCAAAGTATATATAAGATACTCCTACGCAATCCTATGCGTATACTGGAGCAAAACTATAATTAGTTTCGTTATTTATTTTTTTGTGCATTTTAGGTATGCCTACCACTTGCAATCATTTCTAGTTTTTATATGTCGAAACCAAACTACCCCGTATCAAAATTATATCATAATTTTGTTTGAAAGTAAACCCTAACAGATAGATGAGGTTGATTTAGCATTTAAATCTAAATCCGCAAATTCGCCCTTTTTATATAATGGGTAAGCAGCTGCTCCAATCATCGCCGCATTATCTGTACAATATATAAATTCTGGTAAAGTAAGCTCGGCATCATACTTATCACATACTTCCGCTACTTTTCCTCTTAAATATTTATTGGCAGATACTCCCCCGGCTATAATAACATTTTTAATATCCGTTTTCTTTAAAGCTAGTTCTAATTTTCTGGTTAATTCTTCTACGGCAGTGGTTTGAAAAGAACACGCTAAATTAGCTTTATTTATTTCATTTCCTCTTTGCTTTTCATTATTAACTAAATTAATAACACTACTTTTAAGGCCACTATAACTAAAGTTATAACTATCATCATTAACTACATGGGGAAGTTTATAAGTATTTTCCCCTTCTTTAGCTAATTTTTCAATATTTGGGCCACCTGGATAAGGAAGTCCAATAACTCTAGCCACTTTATCAAAAGCCTCTCCTATGGCGTCATCTTGGGTTTCTCCAAGCATTTCAAATTCATAGTCTCCAGTCATTTTAACAAGTTCCGTATGACCTCCACTAACAATTAAGGCTAAACAAGGAAATTTTAATTTATCCCCAATTTTATTAGCATAAACGTGACCAATTAAATGATTTACTTTAATAAGTGGTTTATCATAGACATAAGATAATACTTTAGCAAATTCTATTCCTACCAATAGTGATCCAAGTAAACCTGGCGCATAAGTAACCGCAATGGCATCAACATCAGAAACTTTCATTTTCGCTTTATTTAAAGTTTCTTCTAAAACCATTGTAATATTTTCGGTATGCATTCTAGAAGCTATTTCAGGAACTACTCCCCCAAAATTAGCATGCGTATCCATTTGCGTTAAAATGGTTAAAGCTACAACTTCTGTTCCATTTTTTACAATCGCAATACTTGTTTCATCACAAGAGGTTTCAATACTTAAAATATTAACATCTTTCATTATTATTTCACCCTTTTCATAACATAGGCATCAATACCATTATAGTATTTAGGTCTTTTATTTATTATTTCAAAATTAAACTTTTGATATAACTTAATTGCTGGTTCGTTATCTACGCTAACTTCTAAAAATATCGCCTTATTTTTATTATAATAATTATCTAAAAAACTATTTAATAAACTGCTAGCAATATTTTGTCTTCGCATATTTTCCTTAACATAAATAACCTCTAACTCATAAGTATCCATAGTCTCACTAATAATTAAAAAACCATTAATATCCCTATCTATACTTACTAATACTAGATAATTATCTTTATTTATATAATCATCTAAATTATAAGTTAAAGAAAAATTAGCAATTAAATTTTTTCCTAAATCTTCTATCTTAGGTATATCTTCTTTTAATGCTTTTCTAATCATTTTTCCACAGCAATTTTTTTAACATAAATTGGATTTACTTCATGAGGATTTAAACTCTTCTTCTTTAAAGCAAATTCAATTATCTTTTTATAATCTAATTCCACATCGGTAATAACATCATATTTTTTAGAGTATTCTTCAAATTCTGAATTAGATAAATATTCATAATCTCCTACTAATTTATAGTCGTTCGTGAATATCCCTATATAATAACCGTTTTTATCACTAAATGCAACTATTTTATTATCTTTATCAGTACTTAAAGCCATACATTCTAGTGAGGTTATGATTCTAATCTCTTTATGCCAAGAAAAAGCTAAAGTTTTTGCTGTTGTAACTCCTAGTCTTACACCGGTAAATGATCCAGGTCCATTAACAACCACAATGGAATCAGGAATGCTTTTGTTTAAAACTTTCTTAATTGTGGGCATCACAATACTACTTGTTTCTTTAACATCCTCGATTACTCTTTCTTTGATTACTTCGCCATCCTTATAAAGGATTATTGCCACATCATTTAAATGTGTATCAATAAATAAAGTCATTTTTTAATCACCCTTTTTATAATACCGATTCACATAGTTCTTCATAAGCCTTACCATAAGGTTTAAAAACTAATACTCGGGTATTTTCATCAACTATTTTAAAGATTATCTCAAGTCTTTCTTCAGGTAGGTCATTTTTAATTAAATCAGCCCATTCAATAATGGTAACTCCACCTTTATTATAATAATCTTTAATCCCAATATCTTCTTCTACTTCATCTAAGCGATAAACATCCATATGATATAAAGGTAATTCCCCGTTTGGATATTCTTTAATAATATTAAAAGTCGGACTTGTAATATTTTCTTCAATACTTAAGGAAGATGCAAAACCTTTGACAAAAACAGTTTTGCCACTACCAAGTTCTCCTTCTAAGCAAATTACCATATTTGGAAATTTTTCGCTTTCTATATTTTCCGCTAATGTTAGCGTATCATCAACACTTTTAGATACATATCTTAAATCCATACTATCACCAATATTAATTATAAAAAAAAAACTCATAATAAACAAGTCTTTTTAATCTATATTAACACTTCCTAAGTATTTTAGAGCAAAATATATATAGCCATTAATGGTTTATTGTCATAAGTTCTTCTTTAGTTATTATATCAGTTTTTACTTTAAAAATTTATGTGAGGGGCACTTGTTTTCTTAAGTATCTTTACCATCTCTGCATCTTCTGGATCAATTTTAATATCTCTCTTTTGGTTATCAAAAATATCTTTAGCAAAATAATCATTTAAAAAAGTATACATTTCGGTATTTTTAAAATCGCCATTATACATTCCGTTGTCACAAAATCTTATTCCAGAAGCCAATACATGTTTGCTTATTAAAAGTTTGGCATCCATATCTACGTACCATTCAATTGGAGTTACCATTACCCAATAATATCGACCATTAAAACCCAGCGTTCGATTTTCATTTTTATACATTACTCGGATATATCTTCTACCGTAAAATTCATATTCTTCATATTCATTTGGCTTAAATGGATCTCTATCATTAGTCCAAACAAAGGAATCTACAGTCCATATTTTACCCGTCTTTTTTAATGTACCATGACTATATTTATAATCCAAAGCCATTTGAAGTCCTCTATCTATGGCTTGAGGATATTCCAAGTAAGTTGTTTCATATCGATAATAACCCCTAAGCAACTCTTCATAATTATGTGAAATAATTTTAAATGGTAGTTTGTCAGATAAATTTGCAAATGATATAACAGGACGAATTCCAACAGACCTATCACCAGCATTTACAAAACAATTGGTATGATACCCAGCAATTTGAACGTTGCCATTTTCACCTGGAGTTGATAAATAATAATTGCTAAAATTATCAAAGATTGTATTTTTTTCATAAAAATAAGAACAGCCTAAAGCCACAGCAAAATCAGTTGGTTTGCAAATATTATTTGTTCTTTTTATTACATCTAATTTATTTTCACCAAAGACTTGTTCATTTGTCAGTAAAGTAATTTCTTCATTCATATTAATCACAACGGATATTATAGCATTTAACATTAAACTTTTCAACAAAATTAATAGCACCTACCAAATTTTAAGCCAAAAAAAAATTGGCAACTACCTATTTTCGCATTCACTATCGTCGGCGTATTAGTGCTTAACTTCTCTGTTCGGGATGGGAAGAGGTGTGTCCACTAAGCTATCATCACCAATTAAGGATTTTGTCCTTTAAAAACTTGATAATGCAATTCCATCAATAGTAATAAAATAAAGTTAAATTGTCGAATTATTAGTACTAGTCAGCTCAACGTATCACTACGCTTCCACCTCTAGCCTATCAACCTCATAGTCTATAAGGATTCTTAATTCTTAAAGAATGGGAAAATTCATCTTGGAGGAGGCTTCCCGCTTAGATGCTTTCAGCGGTTATCCCGTCCATACATAGCTACTCTGCACTGCAACTGGCGTTACAACAGATACACCAGAGGTATGTCCATTCCGGTCCTCTCGTACTAGGAACAGCTCTCCTCAATTTTCCAACGCCCACGACGGATAGGGACCGAACTGTCTCACGACGTTCTGAACCCAGCTCGCGT
>CANRGQ010000008.1 GCA_947630195.1 uncultured Bacilli bacterium | reverse complement strand
AAAACTTCCTCTACAACTGTTTCCTTATGTTCTAATTGCTTATATACTTCAAAGAAGTGTTTTATCTCTGATGATATATGACTTGGTACTTCAGTTATATCTTTATATATATTTAAAAAATTTGCTTTAATTATTTTACTACCTTTAAATAAATATCTTCTTTTTATTTTAAAAATAGCATCGGGATTAATAATGCTTATCATTACTTTTTCTTACCATAATTTTAAATATTTTTTGAATAATTTAATTTATCTTTATATGTGTAGTGTAATTCTGGCGGGTTTCTTGGTATTCTTAAAAATTCAATTTAATAACTTAAGTTATGTTTTAATTTTATTAATTTCGCCTTTTATTTTGTATGTCTATTTAAAAGAACAAAAGAATTTAAAAGAAATAGTTAATTATCATAAAAATGTCACTATTACTTTAAAAAATAATCGCACTTTAAACTTAAAGGGTTTTATTGATTCTGGTAATACTTTAAAAGATCCAGTTACTCATAAATATATCATTTTAATAAATAAAAATAAACTTAAGGGCATATATAATATAAGAAGTCCAATGTATGTGCCTATTAATACGGTAAGTAGTCATAGTTTACTTGAATGTATTAGTATTAAAAATATTCAAATAGATAATAAAGTTTATACGAATTATCTATTGGGACTATCAAGTGAATTTACTAGAAAAGATGAAGCTGATTGTTTACTCAACTATCACATTTTAGAGGAGGAATAAATGTTTAAAAAAATTATATTGTTGTTAAAAAGAAAATACCAAGATTGCTTTTTTGTGGGAGCCACTGATAAACTCCCACCCCCTTTACCGAAAGAAAAAGAACTAGAATATTTAATTAAAGCCAGAAGTGGTGATATAAATGCTCGGAATATTTTAATTGAACATAATCTTCGTTTAGTCGTTTTCTTAGCCAAAAAATATGAAAATACGGGCTTTGATATTGAAGATTTAGTCTCTATTGGATCAATTGGTTTAATTAAAGGCATTAATACTTATAAGATTGATAAAAATATTAAATTAGCCACTTATGCTTCTAGATGTATTGCTAATGAAATACTTATGTTTTTAAGAAAGAATAAACGCAAAAAAATTGAAATAAGTTTAGAAGAAACTTTAAATTATGATGCCGAAGGTAATGAATTAAGACTTGTAGATATTTTAGGCACCGATGATGATGTTGTTCCTAAAAAGTTTGAAAATATGATGGATAAAGAAACATTAAAAAAAGAAATAGATATTTTGGATAAAAGAGAAAAAGAAATCATGACTTTGAGATATGGCTTAAATAATACCGAAGAATATACTCAAAAAGAAGTAGCGGAAATGTTAGGTATTAGTCAGTCATATATCTCTAGAATTGAAAAAAAGATTGTTAAAAAATTACAAAGTATTATGAAAATCTAAAAGAGTAGAGGGTGACCTCTACTTTTTGCATAAAAAGGTAATACTAAAGTAAATATTAATTATATTTTTCAAAAAATAACGATTAATCGACAAAATATAATTTTATTCAACAAAATACGACAAAACTTGTCAAAATATCCTATGGACTTTTTGCTTATTTGTAGTTTAAAATAAATAACTGACGCAAGGAGAGAATGTGTTACCTATATCTTTTCGTTCATATAGTTGAACCCCTTCAAACTATCTTGAAAGAAAGGAGATGAGGTTTATGAAGATGAAAACTTTAGTAAAAGTATTAATCTTTATTGTTTTTGTACTTCTGTACATTATAGTACTTATTATAAAAACAAACTACCCCTTTATAGGGATAGTCTAAACCCAATATAGGTAACGCATCATCCTTGCGTTTTCCTAATTTAATTATACCATTATTTAATAATTTTACAACTAAAAACAAATAAATGAATAAAAACTTTAAAAATAAACCATAATTTTTTTGAAAGGTAAGATTATGGCAAAATATAAAGTAGATATAACAGGTATAAATACTAATGAAATTGAGGTATTATCAAGTAAAGAAACCTTAGAGTTATTTGAGAAAATGAAAAATGGGGATAGGGAGGCTAAAAATAAGTTAGTAAATGGTAATTTAAAATTAGTTTTATCTATCTTAAAAAGATTTAATAATACTAAATATAATATGGATGATTTATTTCAAGTAGGGGTTATTGGTCTTATTAAGGCCATTGATAACTTTGATACATCCCTAGGACTTCGATTATCAACTTATGCTGTTCCTCTAATAATTGGGGAAATCAAGCGTTATGTAAGAGATAATACCTCGGTAAGAGTAAGTCGTAGCCTAAAGGATTTAGCTTATAAAATAATAAGATTTCAAGATGATTATATAAGTGTTCATGGAAATACTCCGCCGAATGAAGTTATTTCGAAAGAGTTAGGCATCAATGAATATGAAATAGGTTATGCCTTGGATGCGATGAAAGACCCCATGAGTATATTTGAACCTATCTATAATGATGGGGGAGATACGATTTATTTATCCGACCAAATTGCCGATATTAAAGATATTAATACGGACAGAGATATGTTAATTTCTTTAAGAAAAGCTTTACAAAAAATAAAAGAAAGAGAAAAAGAAATTTTAATTAATCGTTTTATTGTGGGAAAAACCCAAATGGAAATTGCGGCTGATTTAGGTATTAGTCAAGCCCAAGTATCCAGGATTGAAAAAACTGCGATTGAAAATGTGCGAAAATTAATAAAATAACATATACTTATACTAAGGTGGACGTTATGCTTTTAAGTGATTTACAAGTTAAAGATATTATAAATATAAGAAATGGAAATAATTTAGGCCGAATTATTGATGCTAAAATCGATGAAACAGGAAAAATTATCTATTTTGTGGCGGAAGAAAAAAAGTTTATTAAAAAAATGACTAGAGGGGGAGAATCATCATTTGATTTTTCCAAAATAAAAAAAATAGGGGAAGATGTTATCTTAGTAGAACTATAAAGGGTTAACCCCTTTTTCTTTTTCTTAATTCCGTGTTATAATTAAATAGTGATAAATATGAAGAAAAAAATTATTATAATTGCGGTCTTTGTTTTAATCATTGATTTAGTAACAAAATTACTTATAGATAATAGTTATAATTTAAATGAAAGTAATGTTATTATTCCGAACTTCTTTTATTTAACCAAAATATATAATGATGGAGCCTCTTGGAATATTTTAGCCGGACATCCCATTATAATTATCATAATAACTATTATTGTTTTAATTGCCCTTCTTATTTATCAAAGTCGTTTTAAAATAAATTTAAGAAATACCTTAGCATTTTCCTTTGTTTATGGCGGAATTATGGGAAATTTAATTGACCGGATGCTTTATGGTTATGTCATTGATTTTTTTGATTTTAAAATATTTGGTTATGATTTTCCAGTTTTTAATATTGCCGATATCTTTATTGTCTGTGGTATATTTCTTCTTTTTATCGCCGTGATTAAAAAGGAGGATGAAGCATGAAGATTTTGGTAGATACCGAAAATGAAAGAATTGATAAATACTTAGGAACTCATACAGATTATAGTAGGGAACTCGTAACGGAGGCTTTAAAAAATGGGGAGATTTTGGTAAATGGTAAAGTAGTTAAACCAAGTTATAAAACGAAAATTAATGATGAAGTTGAAATACCCGATAATATTAATAAAGAACAAGATATTAATCCCGAAGAAATGGACCTTAATATTGTCTATGAAGATGATGATTTAATGGTTATTGATAAACCCAGTGGTCTGGTTGTGCATCCGGGAAGTGGTAATTATGAACATACTTTAGTTAATGGTCTTAAATATCACACCGATAATTTAAGTGATGTGGGAGGAGATGCTAGAGTAGGGATTGTTCACCGTTTAGATAAAGATACTTCTGGTTTAATGATTGTTTGTAAAAGTAATAAAGCCCATGAAATCTTAGCTGAAGACTTTAAATATAAAAGAGTTTACCGGGAATATTACGCTCTTTTAGTGGGCTCTTTTCCTTATGAAACAGCCCACATTGATGCACCGATAGGCAGAAGTAAAACAAACTTCAATAAAATGGAAGTTATGGCGGATGGTAAAAGTGCCCGGACTAATTTAAAAGTTTTAAAAAGATATAAAGATTATACTTTAGTAAGTTTAGTTTTAGAAACGGGAAGAACGCATCAAATAAGAGTGCATCTGTCTTACATTGGTTATCCTATTTTTAATGATCCAGTTTATGGTAAAGGAGATGCTACTTCTTTTGGACAATTCTTACATTCTAAAGTCTTAAGATTTACTCATCCTATAACAAGAAAAAAAATGGAGTTTGAAAGTGAACTTCCCGCTCCATTTAAAGAATTTCTAGATAATTTAGATAAGAGTGAGTAAAAAACTAAAGATGTAAATGGTAAAGATAAAATACGGAATACTTAAGACTTGATATCTTCCAAAAATACTTTTCATTTTTCTTATTAAGAAGAAAGAAGATACCATCAAAGATAAACTAATTAAAATACCATAAACTAAATGATAATGATAACTAAATAAAATGGAAAGCAAAAAGATTAAAATGTAATTTGCCACCAGTAAAAATGTTAAATCATTATCTAACTTATCATTCCACACAATTTTACAAATTGGAATGGTTATATAAAGTATTACCGCAAAATAAATCATAAAAAATAAATACATTGAAATCACCCTTTACTAATATTATGAAAAAGGGTAAAATAATATGAAAGAGGTTATTTATGAGTAATATAATTTTAAATAATAAAGATGAAGTAATTATGAGTTTAGTGCATTATTTTGTCACCGAAGAAAATTATACTCCCATTAATGTGCAAGGGGCTAGTAATGAAATTTGGTTAGAAAATTTAGAAGGACCATACAAAATAGTTCGTATTAATTCTAAATATATTCATAACGAAGAACAATATAAATTCGATATTTTTAAGATGCGTTTTGTTATTAAACAAATTAAGAAAAAAACTTTATCTTTAAAAATGAATGTTTTAAATATTTGCTTAGATTTAGGTAACGCAGTTAAACTTGATCAAGTCGATAAATCAATAGATACGGTGAATGTTACTTCTATTAGTGATGTTAAGAAAAATAAATCTCTAGGAGAAAGTTTTCCGAAAATTAAAACTAGTAGATTTAAACATACCGGTAATTTAGATGAAATTATTCACGTTACGGAAGATATTAATAAGAAAACGGAAAAAGAAAATAGTAAATATGAAGATATCTTTTCTCCAAAACCAATTGTGGTTACTAAAGCCTTAATTATCTTTAATATTTTACTTTATATTGTAACTCTTTTATATACGGATAATTTTACAAAGTCTTTAATATTATTGGGGGCCAATAATAGAGGTTTAGTTTTAGGAGGAGAGTATTACCGCCTTATTACTAATGCTTTCTTACATGGTTCGGTTATCCATTTACTTGTTAATATGTATTCTTTATGGGTTGTAGGTAGTCAAGTAGAAACGTTTATTGGCAGGTGGAAATTCTTAATTATCTATTTATTAAGTGCTTTTATGGGTAGTTTATTTAGTATTGTCTTCTTTAGTGATTCCATATCTATTGGGGCCTCTGGAGCTATCTTCGGTTTAATGGGTTCTTTATTATATTTTGGTTATCATTATCGCCTTTATTTATCGAATACCCTAACAAGAGAATTAATTCCGATTATTGTTCTAAACTTAATTTTAGGTTTTACTTTAAAAGGAATTGATAATGCGGCCCACATTGGTGGATTACTTGGCGGTTATCTTTCTACAATGATGGTTGGTCTTAAATATAAAAGTAGTAAAGCTGAAATGATTAATGGTGGCATTGTCTACATAATACTAACCGTATTCTTATTCTATGTTTTATTTAAATTAGTTTAAAAGCCCACTCCTAATATAAGTTTTCGCATAACTTATTAAAGGAGGGGTTTTATTTTGAGTGTAATTATTAATAATATTCAAAATGATGTTTTAGAAAAAGGAGTTTATTATCTTACCAGCGATTATAAAACTAGAAATGACAGTCGTACTCATAATGGTATTGATTTAATTGGTAAAAATAAAAGTATTGATAAAGTGGTTGCTATAGAAGATGGGATAGTTATAACGAGTAAAAAATCCAAAAGTGCCGGTAATTATGTCGAAATTAAACACGCTAATAACTTTGTAAGTCGTTATCTTCATATGAAAGATAAAAGTGTTTTAGTTAAAAAAGGTGATATTGTAAGAAAAGGTGATATCCTAGGAACTATGGGTAATACTGGTAATAGTAGTGGGGCTCATCTGCATCTTGGCATTCTAGATAAAAATGGTAAAGTAATTGACCCACTTCCGTATCTATTAGGAGAAAAAAACTTTAATATTGTTATAGATAATAACTATTATAAAAAATTTGTTTTAAATGTCCAAAGAGTTTTAAATGTTAAACAAGATGGCATTGCCGGACCTAATACTTTAAAAAATACCATTACCGTTTCTAGTAAAACTAACCGTAAACATCCTATAGTTAAAGTTATTCAAGAATATCTTTATAATATTGGTTATACTGAAGTAGGTAAAGTTGATGGTATAGTCGGTGTTAATTTTACTAAAGCAGTTAAACATTTTCAAAAAGATAATGGCTGTGTTTCTGATGGTATAATTACTAAAAGAGCAAAGACTTGGCAAAAGTTACTTAAACTTAAATAGGCCATATATCTTGTAAAATAATAGTATTTGTGCTATTATGTATATGTCAAAGAAATATTACATAAAATAAAAAAGGGAAATACTTAACTTTTGCGCGTTAAGTACTTGCCCCAAAAATATTTTTGAGTTGTACTTGATCTAGTTGATTGAGTACTTTATTTTTTTATTATCAAAAATAATAATGATGAAGTTAACAGGAAGATAATAAGTATTAATGAAGTAATAAGTAAATCCTTTTTCTTCATAATACCAAGCCTCCTTTCTATAAAGAAAGTAGGCAAGTACTCAACAGTTAAGTATTTCCTAATATTAATTATATATCATAAAAGCAACATTGTATAGCGAACAAAGATAATTTTTTAAAAATTTTTAAAACCTTATTTTTACATTTGAAAAAAACTTCTTATTGACTAATTAATTTAAATAGTTTATTATTTAAATGTAAGGTAGAAGAATATTTTTATTTTGTATTAAGTATTCGGTATTTACAACATAAGTATAAAAATATAATAAATAATTAATAATAAAAAAGAGGTAAGAATATGAAGAAAGATAAAACAAACTTAGTATTATATGTAGCAATATCTATGTTAGTAGTTCTAAATACCCAAATCGGGGGGGGGTTATTGTAACACCCTAATATCTTTAGTATTCATACCAAATAATTTAAAAGATAAACTTAGTAATATAAAAGAAAAAATAAGAGATAAATTAAAAAACAAAGAACTAATATTAGGAATATTCGTATTAGTATTTTTTGCGTTGGTATTAATAAATGTTGCCATTAATAAAACACATGCCTTTTATAATTATGAAATGGAACCTGTTCCAATATTTACATCTAAAGTCGGAAACTTTGCTGGAGAAGGAGAAACAGTAAAAGAAGGTCCATTAAGTGGTAAAAGTACTGATGTCAATGTCATATGGTATACCCAGATGCCTGATAATCCTAAAAAATATAAAGAGAATAAAGAAGTACCAGTAACAGGATTTACTTTAAATCAAGATATATCTAATTGTTATCCTAAAGATAATGAAGAAGGAACAATATATAATCCGGATTATACAATAAGTGAAGACGGAACAGTTGATATAACAGTATCAGAAACTAAACCAAACCAAATAGTATGTAGACTTTATTATGATAGAGATAAGATATCCGATGTAATAGTATATGCCTATATTCAAGATACAAGTGGTGATAGAGAATACGAAGGAAATAAATATAAAATGAGTAGTACCATACCAACAGGAAAAGAATATTTAGGAAGTAAATGCTCAAATGATAAAGTAGCAACAAATATAGATTACAATGATACAGACGGCTTTACCATAGATACAGATGGACCAAATACATGTTATGCATATTTTAAGTAAGGGAGGATATATGAAAAAAGATAGAATATTAACAATTATAATAATCATTGTAGGAATACTAATATTAGGAGAAAGTTACAACATTATAAAATCATTAAGTATAAAAAATGAAGTAACAGAGGATATCAAAACAATAGATGTATTTAAAGAAAAAGATAAATCACTCGCTATAATGATACAAAATGATGGAATAAGTGCAGACGAAACAGAATATGGCTGGCATGAAGCAGAAGATAGAAACAAATGGCCAGATAAGAATACATATACATATGCAGGAGCAGAATGTACCGATAGTGAAGGTGCAAATGTTCCAAGTAAAAATGTTTTAACATTTGATGAAACAAGTTATACAGCACATATCAAAACAAAGCAAACCATATATTGTACTTTATACTTTGGTAAAGGAAGACACGCATTAGAAACATTAGAAGCCCAAGGAGGACAATATTATGCAAATGGAAATAATACAGCAGTTCAAGGATTATATAGATTTAAAGGAACAAAAGACCAAGTTACAAATAACTTCATATGTATAGGAGGGCCAAAAAATCCCGAAACATGCGGAAGTGCCGAAGGAAATAAATACTTATACCGTATAATAGGAGTAACAGACGGAACGGAAGCGGCAGAAAGTAATTCATTAGGATTAGATAAGGGAATGTTAAAGGTAATCAAAGTAATACCAACAAGTACAAGCCAAGACTGGTCAAGTGATTATCAAACAAATATAGATTGGGATAATGCAAGTAATACAGTAAGAGTATCAATAAATGGAAATGGTTTCTACAATGGACTAGGGGTAAAAGACTTAATAAAAGAAGTATATTGGTGGAAAGGAGATAGAACAAACGCAACAAGTAGTGGAGCAGAGGCAAAAACAAGAACAAGTAAAAAATACCCAGTAGGTTTAATGTATGCCAGTGATTATTATAATTCATGGACATATGCAACAAATAAAGATAGTTGGCTTCATATTACAAACACAATGAGCGGAAAAACAGGAACATATAGTAGTAGTTGGGAATGGACCATGACTAGGTATGGCTACTACAGCAGCTATTTTGGTTACCGTGCGTGGTTTGTGGGTTCGAACGGCGCCTTGGACTACTATGAGTACAGTAGGCGTGCGGTTCGTCCTGTCTTCTATCTTGAGTCCGATGTAACCATAATAGGGACAGGGACAGAATCTAGTCCATACATAATCACAAGTTTGAGCAATGCATAATATCGCCCAAGGCGGCAGTAAGGAGGTAAACAAAAGGCGTGCCGGTATAAGAAACATATGTAATATAACACATAAATAACCGGCACTGAAATTTTATAATCTATGTAAATTAATGGTTAATTGCTTGACAAAGTTCGACAGATTGTCGAATTTTGTCATAATATTAGAAGTTTTGACAACATTTGTCGAACGACTTGATTTTAGTAAAATAATAGTATATTATCACTCTTTGAAAGCGGGTTTTGGTTGATAAAATACTTCATTTATGTTATTTAATTATTACCTATTTCCTATATTTCGTTTTCTGTCTTAAAACTAATAATCCGCTTTCAAAATATTATGTTTTATACAATAGGAAAGTTATGCAAAAAGTGAAACTTTATGTTGACATTCGTTTGTTCGTATAGTATAATTATATTGTATGGAGGTAATGGTTGTGTTAGTAAATCGAGCTTATAAATTTAGAATGTATCCAAATGAAGAACAAATAGAATTAATAAATAAAACTATAGGTTGTTCAAGACTTGTATATAATATAATGCTAAGTAAGAAAAAAGATAATTCTAAACTTAGTAAGTTTGATATGATAAAAGAAATACCAAAACTATATAATGAATATCCATTCTTAAAAGAAGTAGATAGTTGTTCTTTAAGATGTGCAGTATTTGATTTAGAAAATGGATTAAATAAATATTATAAAAGACAAGGTGGTTATCCAAGATATAAGAAAAAGGGAATAAAAGATAGTTATAGAACAAATTATATAAAAAATACATATAAAGGTAACCTTTATGAAAACATTAATTTAGATTTAAAAGAAAGAACTATAACTTTACCTAAATTAAAAGAAGTAAAAATAAGAGGATATCGCAATATCGAATATATAAAGGGAAGAATAATAAATGCCACGATAGAACATGTTGCTAATAAATATTATGTATCTATATGTGTTGAAGAAGAAATACCTTATATAAAATCTAATACAGCATCTGTAATAGGAATAGATATGGGAATAAAAAGTTTAGTAACAACTAGTGAAGGAATAAGTTATGGTAATCCTAATTATTTAAATAAATATGAAAAGAAGATAAAAGGATTACAAAAAGGTTTATCTAGAAAAATAAAAGGAAGTAAAAATTATTATAAATATAAAATGAAACTTCAAGAGGCATATAGGAAGTTACAAAATGCTAGAAGAAAGACAAATGAAGAAATAGTAAGTAAAATAATAAAAGATAATGATATAATAGTAACTGAAGACTTAAGTATAAACAATATGATAAAAGAAGCCAATAAATCTCTAAGAAAAAATATTCTTAATTCCACAATGAGTGACATAATAAGAAGGCTTAAATACAAATGTTATTGGTTAAATAAGAAATTAATCCAAGTAAATAGATATTATGCCAGTAGTCAAATATGTAGTTGTTGTGGACATAAGAATAATAAAATGAAAGATATCAAAATAAGGGAATATAAATGTCCTAAATGTGGAATAGAGATAGAAAGAGATCTAAATGCTAGTATAAACATAATGTATGAAGGGATAATAAGTTACTATAAAGAAAAATATCAAAATTAAAAATAATTAAATAATAACAATAAAATATAAATAAAAAAAACAAGTACGGCAGCGACTGTCGGAAATATGGCCTGTGGAGGAGTGAAATCCAATGAAGCAGGAAAGATAAGCCGTGAGGCTTATCGGGGTGAAACGAAATAAATTTTAATTTATTGAGTTTTACTTTTGTTCTATTTACTCGATGAATATAGTGATTTAGAAATAATTCTTTCCTTCTTTACTGTGCTTTTTGATTACCAAAACTATGCTAACGCTGGAGAGGTAGTTGGTTCTAAACAAGATGTAAGCATAAGTTATACATTTGATAAAAATTATAAATATTATGATAAAAACTGGATTGTTAATCATTTTGATAAAAAAGAAATAGAGTTAATGAACAATCGAATATTAGCAGATAGAAAAAATAATATGGATAGTATTAAAAAACAATTAAAATACATAATTATATTTGTTGTTTCAACATGGTTAATAGTACTTGTTACTTTTGGCATATTATATTTTGTTTACCATAGTTAAGAAAGAAATTGATTTAATTTTATTTACAAGTTGATAAAGTATATGGTATTATTTTGATTGTCATGGAGGTTTATTAAATGTCAAAAGATATAGAATTAAGTTCTAATTTAAAGAAATATTATAGTATTATGGATAGATATTATAAGGGAGAATTCGGTGATAAACATTTATCTATGAAAGAAATATTAGTAAATGCTCGGGAAGAGAATTTATTTAAGGAAATGAGTAATTCTGAAATAGAATATTTAATTAATCATAGTAGTGGTTTTATGAAGTTAATGTTTTTAGATATTCAAAAAAGAAAATTAGAAGAAGTAAAAGAAAGTATTAGATCTTTTTCTTTAGAAGAAGATAGTTTAAAAAGATAATTCTAAAATGTTAAATATTCGTCAAAATTAAGTCTTAAGTAATTAATACTTAGGATTTTTTTGATATGATATAAATGGGTGAATATGATGGAATATTTGAGTAATAAAGAAATAAAGAATAAAAGAGTTATATTAAGATGCGATTTTAATGTACCAGTAAGTGATGGTAACATTAGTGATGATAGTAAAATAACGAAGAGTTTTAAGACAATTAATTATTTATTAGAAAGTGATAATGTAGTTATTTTAATGAGTCATTTTGGAAGAGTTAAAAGTGAAGATGATAAAGAGAAAAATAGTTTAAAAATAGTATATGAATACTTAAAAAAATATTATGATATTGAGTTTATTGGTAATCCTTTGGGTTTAGAAGAAATAAATAGAAGTTCTAAAAAAATATTTTTAGTAGAGAATACCAGATTTACTGATGTACCAGAGAAAAGAGAAAGTGCAAATGATTTAGAACTTGCTAAATATTGGAGTAGTTTTGCTGATATATTTGTTATTGATGCTTTTGCATCCCTTCATAGAGCGCATGCCTCAACTGCTGGTATATCTAAATATTTACCTACTTATTTAGGTTTTTTAGTGGAAAGTGAAATAAATAATTTAGAACCATTAATAACGATAACTAATCATCCTTTTGGAGTTATCATGGGTGGAGCTAAAGTTGATGATAAAATTAAAATTATTGAAAATATTTTAAATAGATGCGATAAATTAATTATTACAGGTGGTATTTTAAATACGTTCTTAAAAGTTAAAGGTTATAATACAGGGGAAAGTTTAGTAAGTAGTGATGAAGAAGTACTAGAGTGTGTTAAAAATCTATTAATAAATAATGCAGATAAGATATTCTTTAGTAATAACTTTATAGTGAAAAGAAATGATCAAGATTTAAATCTTAAAATTGAAGAAGTAGAAGATGAAGATGTAATATTAGATAATATTATTGATAGTGAATTACTTAATAATTTAAATATGGTTTTCTTTAATGGTACTTGTGGTAAATATGAAGATGATAATTATAGTACAGGTACTAAAGGATTACTGGAATGTTTAAGTAATAGTGATGCTTCTGTCTATATTGGCGGGGGAGATACTTTAAGTGCGGTGCATAAATTTGGTTATGATGAAAGTTTTGCCTACCTTTCTAGTGGAGGCGGCGCAACTTTAGAGTATGTTTCCTCTGGTAAATTAAAAGCTTTAGAGTATATATCTTTAAATAGTGTTAATAAAGAGTAAGAAATAGTCTATTTTGCTTGTGTCAAATTATTTAATACGATATACTTATGGTAGGTAGTATGGGAGGTATATGGAAGTGTCTGAAGTAGGAGTAATATTTAATCATATTAAAAATGTGGTTAATGATAAGGAAGATATTGATACTAGTGTCACTTATCAAGAAATTAAACAAAAATTATTAGAAAGGAAAGTAGAAAGTTCTCTTTCTAATGAAGAATACTTTACGACTGAAATACTCCCCCGAATGCTTATTCTTTTTTGTGAAAGATGGAATTTAGAAGATTTTGATGAAAGTGTTAAATATAATAGTGAATATACGGTAACGAATCGGAATGGGGCAGCGGTCTTTACTTTGCAAAAAATTCCTTTTCCAAAGTTTTATTTAGAAAATATGGTAACAAGTGAAGAATACGAAAGATTTATTACTTATTTAAAATTCTTTATCTTAAGTCATAACTTAGGTTCTTTATATATGGGAAAACTTGGTGTTGATATTAAATTTGAAGTGCCTTTAAAAGAAATTGTGGAGATTTGTTATCAAGAAATAATGAATTTAAATAGGCCAAAAATAGAGGATTTTGGTAAGAAAAGAAGCTTAATAAGAGAATATTATTAATATATTCGACAAAATGTGACAAACATTGACATAGATTGACAAAACTTGTCAATTTTTTCTGTAGATTTTTGTTGTAAAATGGTTTATAATGTATTTACAAGCAGTACAAAAATTTTAATAGAAAGAAAGAGAGTGAAATAGTGAAAACTAACATTAATGTCTTAGTTATTGATAGTAATAAATCAGTAACTAATGACATCGAGAAGTATTTCAGTAGTCATGAAGTAATTAAAGTAGTAGCTTGTAAAGAAAATGGTGAGGAAGGATTAGAGTATATCATTAATCATAATAAAGAAGTAGATATTATTTTAATGGATTTAATTATTCCGGGCCTAGATGGTTTATTTATCTTAAGTGAAATGGAAAGAAGAAGGATAAATAAAAATGTTATTATTATGACTTCTTATAAAGATGAAAATATTTTAGAAGAAGCCAATAATTATGGAATTACATATTATATGCTAAAGCCAATTAATTATTTAGCTTTAGAAAAAAGAATTTTAAGTATTGATTACAGGATGAATAATAGAAGTAAATTATTTAATCAAGAAAGAATTATAACGGATTTATTACATAAATTAGGGATTCCATCGCATATTAGAGGTTATCAATATATAAAAGATGGAATTATGATGGTTTATAATGATAGTCATGGACTTGCTTATATAACTAAAGATATATATCCAACCATTGCCCATAAATATAATACAACCACCACAAGAGTGGAAAGAGCCATTAGACATGCAATTGAAGTTAGTTGGACGAGGGGAGACATGAATTTAATGGAAAGTATCTTTGGTCATAGTTTAAATGTGAATAGAGATAAACCAACGAATGCGGAGTATTTAACTACCATTGCGGATAGAATTAGAATTGAAAATAATTTAGTGTATGATTAGGAAGATGCCTCTTCCTTTTTAAATTGTTTGAATAATAATCTATTTCATTATATAATTATATTGGTAAAGGAAGTAGCGGTAATGCAAAAATATGATGTAATAGCCATAGGCATGGGACCAGGAGCCATTTTTATGGCTTATGAGTTATTAAATTTAAAAAGTGATAAAAAGGTTTTATTGATTGAACAAGGAAAAAGAGTAGAAGAGCGAACTTGTCCGATTGAAAAGATTGGTAAGTGTGTGAAATGTAAGCCTTTTTGTAATATAACTAGTGGTTTTAGTGGGGCTGGAGCTTTCTCTGATGGTAAATTATCTTTGTATAATAAAGAAGATGAAGATTTTTATGTCGGAGGTAACTTACATAAATATATTGGCGTTGAAGAAACGAAAAAATTAATTGATTATACTGATAGTATTTATTTAAAGTTTGGAGCCGATACGAAACTTGAAGGTATTGAATATAAGGAAGAAGTTAGTAAAATTAAAAATAAAGCTAAAAAAGAAGGACTTACTTTAATCGATATTCCGATAAGACATTTAGGAACCGAAAAAGCTCATGAACTATATAAAAAATTAGAAGATTATTTAGAAGAAGCCGGTGTTGATTTAATGTTTAATACCACTGTTACAGATTTAGTAATTGAAGATGGGACTGCTAAAGGGGTTAAGGTAAGAAAGTCGGGAACTACTGATAAAGAAGAAATAATTTATGCAGATAATGTTATAGTAGCCGTTGGTAGAAAAGGGGCTAATTGGCTTGTTAATATGTGTGAGAAACACGATATAAAAACGGAAGCTGGAATTGTGGATATTGGGGTTCGTTATGAGTTAAGTGATAAAGTTATGGAAAAAATCAATAAATATATGTATGAAGGTAAATTTATTGGACGACCTAGTCCTTTTAAAGATAAGGTAAGAACTTTCTGTCAAAATCCTAGTGGGTTTGTTTCGAGTGAAGTATATGATAACAATTTAAGTTTAGTTAATGGTCACTCTTATAAAGATAAAAAAAGTACCAATACTAATTTAGCGATTTTAGTATCCCATCACTTTAATTATCCTTTCTCAAAACCTATTGAATATGGAAGAAATATTGCCCAAAATTTAAATGAACTTGGAAATGGCAATATTGTGGTACAAAGACTGGGAGATATCTACCGAGGTAAAAGAACTTGGGAAGAAGAGTTAAAAACTAACCCAATTAAACCAACTTTAAAAAGTGCAGTCGCTGGGGATATTACATTCGCTTTAGGTTACCGGACTATGACAGATATCCTAGCCTTTATAAGAGATATGGATAAGATTGTGGAAGGCTTTGCTAATCCAGAAAACTTACTATATGCTCCCGAAATTAAATTCTATAGTAATCAAGTGGTAATTGACCGGAATTTTGAAACAAGTATTAAAGGGTTATACTCTATTGGTGATGGTGGAGGTATGACAAGAGGTCTTATGATGGCATCGGCATCAGGAGTTGAAATGGCCCGAATTTTAGATAAAAAATAAGCAAATTTATTGCGAAATATGTAAAAAAATGATATATTTTATAAGAAAATTAATTAAATTATTAGAAAGAGGTATATATAATGAATGTTGTAGGAACTATGTTTTTTAAAGATGAAAAATTATTAATTGATAAACCAAGAAAAAGACCAACATATCAAATGATTGGCGGAAGAGTTGAAGATGGAGAAACCCCTTTGCAAGCCGCGATTAGGGAATGTCATGAAGAATTAGGTAATGAAGCAATTTTCGATGAAACGAAATTTGAAAAAGTTTTAGAATTTGATGAAATTGCTACTTCTGATGGAAAAACACCGATTCATTTTTATGTTTTTATATATAATGGTATGTTAGAAGGAGAATTGTTAATATCAGATGAAATAGAAAAGTTTTTATGGTATGAAAGTAGTATAGGAAAAGAAATTCTTTCTAATACTTTAAAGAATGAAGTAATTCCTTATTGTTTGGAAAGAAAATTGATTAAATAAAAATAAGCAAATTTATTGCGAAATATGTGGAAAAATGATATATTTTATGTGGAGGTAATTGGAATGAAAAAATTAATAGTAGCAATTTTAGCTTTTATGTTAGTGTTAATTCCTTTAGAAGTTAGTGCTAAAGATAAAGTAAAAGTTTATATGTTTGTGGCAGGAGGATGTCCTTATTGTGAATATGAAGAAGAATATTTAACAGGACTTTCATCTTATAACAAAAAATTTGAATTAATTAAAAAGGAATTATTTGAAGATCATTCAACATGGATTCCCGGAAGTGACTTTATTTTAGGGGTTAAAGTTGCTAGTGCATATAACAAAATTGGTTTTACTAATGCATCTTATAATGGAACTCCTTTAGTAGTTATTTCCGATTTATATGCTGCGAATGCTTATTCAACAGAACTTGAAAGTGTTATTGATGAAGCTTATGAAAAAGGTGACAAAGATATAGTTGCATGTATAACTAAAGGCAAAGATGGTTGTGTTGAAGGATATGTTGATTCTGAAGAAACCACTAAAGCTGAAGATGCCAAAGAGGCTTGGATTGAAATGTTAGAAAGACAAAAAGAACAACAAGAGTCTGGATATGGTGAGACTCAAGAATTAAAAAAAGTTGACTCATCACTTGATGGCACTAAAGCTTTAATTATTCTAGGGTCCTTTGCTGGTGTTGTTGTAGTCTTTGTTGGGGGATACACAATTGTATCTAAAAAGAATAAAAAAAGTAAAAAGAAATAATTAATTTAAATATTTATTTAAGGGTAGAAACATAATTAAGTGTTTTTACTCTTTTTTTAATTTTTTTCTTCGTTCGACACCATTTGACAAATTATTTAAAATCTAAGTGCTATTATATATTCTCAAAAAGGAGAGATTATAGATGCAAGAAGAAAAATATTTACAAGAAATAAGAAGTTTAATTGAAAACAACGAAGCAAATAAAATAGTTAGAGAAATCAAAAACAATTATGAAGATTTATTGACTAAATGGAATATTGGCAAATTACTTGTGGAAGCCCAAGGCGGAGAAAAAAGAGCTAAATATGGTAATGAATTAATTAATAAATGGTCGAAAGAGTTTTCTTTGAATTATGGAAGTGGTTATGATGCACGTAATTTAAGAAGAATGCGCCAATTCTATCAAACATTTCCAATTTGGGTTTCAGTGAAACCCAAATTATCATGGACTATGTATATTATTTTATTATCAATTAAAAATGAGAACGAGAGAAATTATTACATTAATCAAGTTATACTTAATAATTTATCAAGTAGAGAACTTAGAAAAGAAATTAAAAACAAATCTTTTGATAGATTATCTTATGCTGATAAAAATAATATAAAATTAATAGATAATAATAACAATAATCCTTTAACATTAAAAGATATGATAAAAGATCCTATAATATTAGAAGCTGATAATAATATGACTAATCTAAACGAAAAAGCAATCCATAAATTATTAATAGAACTTGTAGAAAATAGATTCATGGAACTAGGAAGTTCATTTGCTTTAGTAGGTCATGAATATCCTCTAAGAATAAATAATAAAACTTTTAAAATTGATTTATTGTTTTTTAATATTGAAATTAATGGTTATGTTGTTGTGGAAATTAAAAACGAAGAATTTAAACCAGAACATTTAGGACAAATTAAATTTTATATGGATTATATTGATAATAATATAAAAAAAGAAAATCATAAGAGTACAGAAGGAATTTTAATTGTTAAAGAAAAGGATAAGTATGTTATAAGACAAATTATTAATAATAAAGTTTTTATAACAACATTTGAATTAATAAATAAAAATAAAATAAATAGTTTATAATAATTATTGAAATAAATTTACTAAGAGATTATATTTTGATATACTAAATATAGATTACATATATTTAAAAGAAAGAAGGAATATAATGAAAAGAAATGTTATTACCTCTGTAGCTACTTTAGTTTTTGCACTAGTTACTTATTATTTTGTACTTCCACCCATTAACTTAAGTAGTCCTCTATTTTATACTTATGCGATAATGATTTTAGTTTTCTTTGTTATTGTGAGATTTTTTGCGACATTGGAAGGCTTTGTAAGAAGGGGAAGAATTTATTTAGATAATAAAATTTTAAATTATCTATTCTTTGGAGTAATTGGGGTATTTGGTCTTATTATTGTTGTTAACTTTATATTAAGTCCTTTGTTTAATGCTCGTAGTTATAGCGAAAGAATAACAGTTGCTACCAATAGTGAATTTGTAAATGATGTTAAACCTGTTGATTTTACAAAAACTCCTTTAATTGACAAAGAAAGTAGTCAAAAATTAGGAGACCGGAAGATGGGTGAATTTACAAGTTGGGTTAGCCAATTTTATGTAAGTGATGTATATACCCAAATAAATTATAATAATGATATTGTGAGAGTTACTCCTTTAGAATATGCCGATATTATTAAATATTTTACCAATCGGAAAGATGGTATTAAAGGATACATCATGGTTAACTCTGTAACTGGTAGTGCATCTTTAGAAGAACTATCTAAAGGGATGCGTTATATGCCAAGTGCCTATTTTTTTGAAAATTTAGATAGACACTTAAGACTCCAATATCCAACCACGATATTTGATGAAGCCTCATTTGAAGTAGATAATGAAGGTAATCCTTATTGGATTGTGCCAACCGTTAAATATGTTGGGGTTGGTTTAAAGAAAGAGATAACAGGTGTTGTTATCTTAGATCCAGTAACTGGTAAGAGTGAAAAATATAAGGTAGAAGATGTCCCAACTTGGGTAGATCACGTTTATAGTGCGGACCTTATCATTGAACAAGTGGATAACTGGGGTGAATATCGAAATGGTTTCTTTAACTCTATCTTTGGTCAAAGAGATGTTATTAATACTACGGAAGGTTATAATTATTTAGTTATGGATGATGACGTTTATTTATATACCGGAATTACTTCCGTATCATCTGATGAATCTAATTTAGGATTTGTTTTAGTTAATTTAAGAACGAAAGAAACGAATTATTATTTAGCGCCGGGAGCCGAAGAATTTAGTGCGATGGCTTCAGCTGAAGGATTAGTTCAAGAAAAAGGTTATGATGCTTCCTTCCCACTTTTAATTAACTTAAATAATAAGCCAACTTATTTATTAAGTTTAAAAGATAATGCTGGTCTTGTTAAGATGTATGCCTTTATTGATGTGGAAGATTATCAAAAAGTAGTGGTTAGTGATGCTTCCCTTGGTATTGAAGCTGCGGCGGAAAAATACTTAGGAGAATCTTTACATACCGGAAGTGTCGAAACCGAAAAAGAAATCACGATTAAATCTATTAAAGCCGTCGTAATTGAAGGTAATACTTACTACTATATAATTGATAATAATGATGAATTGTATGTGGCGAATGTAACTGTCGATAGATACCGTCTACCTTACTTGGGTAGTGATGATAAAATAAAGATTGATTATAGTGATAGTGAAACTCATAAAGATATAACAAAGATATATTAGGTGATATAATGCGAAATACAGATACTTTAAAAGAATTATTGATGACTATTGGGAGGTCACTTTGACATTCCTAAGAATGAAGAAAGATTAAAAGAATTAGAAGTTATTATTAATAGGGATGGTTTTTGGGAAGACTATGATAAAGCTAATGCTATTAATATCGAATACAATAGAATAAAGAAAAATGTTTATAATTATAACAATTTATTAGAAAGTATTAACACTTTAGAATTTTTAAAAAATGAAATGACAGAGACGGAATATCAAGATGAATACTTTAAAATAAATGAAGAAATAAATACTCTTGAAAAAGAAGTGCATTTAAGTGGCGAATATGATAGTCTACCTTGTTTTTTAGAAATTCATCCCGGAGCAGGAGGTACCGAATCTTGTGATTGGTCTTTAATGCTTTTAAGAATGTATGAAAGATTTTGTGAAAAATATAATTATAAATTTGAAGTAATTTATTCAAATCCTGGTGAAGAAGCAGGGATTAAGTCTGCCATTATTAGGATTGCTGGAGAATATGCTTATGGGTATTTAAAAAGAGAAAGTGGGGTTCATCGTTTGGTGCGAATTTCTCCTTTTGATGCCGGCAAAAGAAGACATACCTCATTTGCATCGGTTACCGTTACACCCGAATTTTTAGAAGTACCCAACATTGAAATAAATGAAAATGATTTAAAAATTGATGTTTATCATTCGAGTGGGGCTGGTGGACAATCGGTAAATACTTCTAATTCAGCTGTTCGAATTACCCATTTACCAAGTAAAATAGTGGTTACTTGTCAAAATGAAAGAAGCCAGTTAAAAAATAAAGAAATGGCGATGAAATTATTAAAAAATAAATTATATGAACAAAAAATTAAAGAAATAGAAAATGAAAAAAATAGTTTAAAAGATACTTCTAAAAATATTGAATTTGGAAGTCAAATCCGCAGTTATATTTTAGAACCTTATAAACTTGTGAAAGATAATCGTAGTAATTTTGAAAGTAATGACCCTGATAAAATTTTAAATGGGGAAATAAAAGAGATGTTAGAATTTAATTTAAAAAACATTGACTAGTTGTTTTAACAATTAGTCTTTTTCTTGAAGCAAATAATCTTTGCTAGGTATAATAAAATAAAAATATTAAAATTAAATAAAAGGAGGAGTTATGAATATAGGTAAAAAAATAATGGAAATTAGGAAAGAACATAATTTAAGTCAAGAAGATTTAGCAAATATGTTTTATGTAACAAGGCAAACCATTTCTAGTTGGGAGTGTGGTAAGAGTTATCCGGATATTGAAACAATTATTAAGATAAGTGATAAATTTAATATATCTTTAGATAAATTGTTAAAAGGAGATGTAAAAATGGTTAAGAAAATTGATAAAAAAGTAAGACTTAATAAATATTTGATTATTACCCTAATTGTTCTTATAATCGTGGCTATTCCAATAGGTATTTATGGGTATAAAAAAACTAAAGAGCTTAAAGCTAATAGTGTTATCAGTAATATTCCTGATGGTTATACTGTTGTCGATTTTGATTTAGATGAGTTTAGTTTTAGTAATGATTTAAAAGCTGGAGATTATCTTGATTATTATGTTTATATTAATGAGTTTGATAATGATAAAAGCATACCTTTATATAGAGGTATTGAAATAAAAATGTTAAGAGATGAAAATAACGGGAATGTTGAAGATATAAATAATGCTAAACATTTAATTGTGAGTGTACCAGATTCTGAATTTAAAACTTTGATGATTATAAGTGCGATGAATGAAAATGGTATTTCAAAAGAAATTAAAAAAAGTAAAAATAATAGTTTAAAAGTTAACTATGAATTACGGGATAAAATTTTAAACAAAATTGCAGTTACCCTTGATGGTGAGTAATATTCTGCAAAATGTAGATAAAAAAATTTCCTTTCTATGCTATAATAAATATGCAGGAGGGAATTATGGTTACTTTAGGAGAAAAAATTAAAAAGTTAAGAGAAGATGCCAATTTAACTCAAGAAGCTTTGGCGGATATGTTATATGTTTCCAATAAGACTATATCTAGTTGGGAAGTTAATAGAACAATGCCAGATGTGAATATGTTGTTTAAATTATCCTCTCTTTTTAAATGCAATTTGTATACTCTTTTAGATAATAATATCTATAATAATGAACCGTTAGAAATTGAGGTTAAATTAAAAATAGATGAAAGTGATTATAAGAGGATTAAGAAATTACTTGAAAGTAAAAGTGATAATATTAAAGAAGTTAAGGAAATAGATACTTACTATCTAACACATTCAGCTAAATATAATCAAGAATGTTTAAGAATAAGATTAGAAGATAATAAATATTTATTAAGTTATAAGTGTTTTGATTCGGAAAATGTTAGATGCGAATATGAAAGTTTAATAGATAACTTTTCTAATTTAGAAGAAATACTTTATCATTTAGGATGTAAGAAAAAAGGCGTAATCGAAAAAAATAGAATAAAAATAATGTATAAAGATAAGTATGAATTTTCTTTAGATATAGTAGAGGGTATTGGTTTATTTTTAGAAGTGGAAGTTAAAAGAATAGAATATAAAAAAGAAGAAGAAATCAAAAAGTTATTTGAATTATTAGAAGAATTAAATATTGATATAAATAAGATTACAACAAAAAAATATAATGAGTATTTGGAGGTTATATGAAAAGAGAAGAATTATTACATTTAAAAGAAGAGTTAAAAAAAGAAATAGAAAAAAGAGAAAGAATTAAAGAATTATTACAAGAAAATCATGTGCAAGAGTTAATTACTCTAACAAGTACTGATTACAGTAAATTTATAAAAGATGATTATGAATTACTTTTAAAAATTTTAAAAGACTATAAAGTTACCAACACCAATAATATTTATGTAGCAACATCAGCATATTACACAGAACTTATTCTTAATGATGGCCTTAAAAACATCTATCATTATGTCCCAATTGACTCTGAAGAATCAGAAACCAAAAATTATGTTAATATAGAAAGTGGATTATTGACTCAAGCGTGGATTAGTGAACAAGCCTATGATAAAAGAATAGTAACAAGTGAATTTGAAAGAAATAACATTGTTTTAAATCCTTATAATAAAAGTGATAATAACAATGGTTATGAAGAAGTAAGACGAGACTTTTTCGAAAATACTTTAAAATATGGTGAAGAAGAAAGTAAAAAATTATTACTGGAGAAGTATCCGAGATTGGAGAGCTAATGAAAAGAGAAGAGTTATTATATTTAAGAGAAGAATTACAAAAAGAGGTTAAAAAAAGAGAAAGAATTAAAGAATTATTAAAAGAAGATAATGTTCAAGAGTTATTAAATTTAACAAGTACTAACTATAATAAATTTTTGAAAAATGATTATGAATTACTTTTGCAAATATTAAAAGATTATAAAATTACCAATACCAATAATATTTATGTAGTTACTTCGGCTTATTATTCAGAATTTATTCTTTGTGATAGTCTTCATCATTATGTCCCAATTGATTCCGAAAAAGTAGAAGGCAAAAATTATGTTAATATAGAAAGTAAACAATTGATTCAAGCTTGGATTAAGGAACGGGCCTATGATGGAAGAATTGAAACAAGCGAATTTGAAAGAAACAACATTGTTTTAAATCCTTATAATTCAAGTGATTATAACAATGGTTATGAAGAAGTTAGGATGGAATTTATTCGGAATGCTTTACAGTATGGTCAAGATAAAAGTAAAAAGTTATTACTGGAGAAGTATCCTAGATTAGGTGGAAAATGAAGAAAGAAGTGTTACCAAATTTAAAAATGAGTTATGCAAAACATCAAGAAGATGTAAAAAAATATAATTATTATAAAGAAATAAATGATACGGAAGGTGAATATAAAAAGTTAAAAAAAGAATATTATTATTTGTTTTTACTAGGTTTACTAAAAGAAGTAGATGCAAAGTTTAATAAACCATATCAAGGAGAAGAGATATATGGTCTTATAAGTATTAGTAAAAAGTATAGTACTCATAATCCTGGTATTTTTGATTACATTGAAAGTTTTTTAACTTCTTATAAATTAGAAATAATAAAAATGACGGGAAAAGACTCGTTTGAACATTATTATAAAATAGATATTATATGTGATTTTGAAGATTTATTTAAGGCTTTATATAGTGAGATTCAATTTATAGAATACTATGAAGAAGATAAAAAAAGAAAAATATAATTATTACTAAAAAAATATTTAAGACTTTAACTTGACTTATATCCTTATAATAAATATAATAAGTTCTACATTGGAGGGTTTATGGAAAAAGAAAAATTACCAAATTTAAGAACAGCTTATGAAAATCGTCAAGAAGATATTGAAATTTATAATTATTACAAAAAAATAGTAGAGGAAGAAAAAGAATATAAAATATTAAGAGAAGAATATCATGCTTTTTTAATTAATTTATTAAAAGATATAAATTCATCTTTAAGAATGACTTATAGAGGAGGAGATACTGGCGAAGTAATTAATATCAGTAGAACTCTTAGTACTAATTATTTAGGAGTTATTAATTATATTGAAAAATTCTTAACATCTAATAATATTGGCAATATATTTTCAATTACACAAAATCCGATGGATACGAGTAAATATGATTATATTGTTGTAATTAAATGTAGTTTTGAAGAATTCTTTGAGGCCATATATGGCGAAATTCAATTCATGGAATATTATGAAGAAGATAAAACATTAAAAAATAGATGATAATTTAGTGAAATTCCTTGCTAAATAAGGATATTTTCGGTACAATATGGCTTGTGATTATTATGAAAGACGTATGTAATTTTTTAGATAATTTACTTAGAGTTAATGACACATTAGTAGTGGCCACCTCTGGGGGTCCAGATTCAATGTGTCTTTTGCATATTTTAAAAAGTTATCAAGATAAGTTAAATTTAAAAATTATTTGTGCGCATGTTAATCATAATACGCGAAAAGAAAATGAAAAAGAAAAAGAATTTGTTAAAAAGTATTGTCGTGATAATAATCTTATTTTTGAATATTTAAAAATAGATAGTTATAAAAATAATAAATTTACCGAAAGCGAAGGAAGAAGTAAAAGATATCAGTTTTTTGAAAGTTTAATAAATAAGTACCAAGCTAAATATTTATTCACGGCGCATCATGGTGATGATTTAATGGAAACCGTTCTTTTAAGAATATTAAGAGGAAGTAATTTAAAAGGATATGTAGGGATACCTAAAATAAGTAGTTATCATAATTATAAAATTGTAAGACCTCTTCTATATATAAATAAGGATGAGATATTAAAATATAATAAAGAAAACAATCTAAAATATGTCCTTGATAAAACGAATATGAAAGATATTCATAAAAGAAATAGAATAAGAAAACATGTGTTACCATATTTATATAAAGAAGAGAAAAATGTGTATAAGAAGTTTTTGCAATATAGTGAAGAGTTAGAAAGTACTAATAATTATTTAAGAAAAATAATTGATAAAAAGATTGCTAAAATATATAAAGATGGTAAAATATATATTGATGCTTTAATTAAAGAAGAAGATTTTATTATTAAAAAAATAATTGAAAGAGTTATTGAGAGTATTCAAGAGTATGATATTTTACCTATTGATAATAAGAAGATAGAAAGTATTATTAAATTAATTAAGAATAAAGATAATAAAGAGATTAATTTAAATAATAATTATATTGCGCGAGTTAGTTATAATTATCTTATTATTGAGAAAAATATTAAAGCAAATAGTTATGAATATGTTTTAGATAAAGAAGTAAATATCTTGGATAAATATTTAATTAAAGTGGTTGATAAAAGTAGTGATACTTCCAATAAAGTAACGAGAATTAATAGTAGAGAAATATCTTTACCTTTAAGAGTAAGAAGTATCTTACCTGGTGATATTATGCCAGTTAAAAACTTAAAGGGAAGGAAAAAAATTAAAGATATTTTAATTAATGAAAAGATAGATATTAAAAAAAGAAAAGAAATTCCGGTGGTAGTTGACAGTAAAAATGAAATAATTTGGCTACCAGGAATAAAAAAATCAATATTTGATAAGGAAATTTATGAAAAGTATGATATAATACTTAAGTACACGGAGGGAATAAATGAATACACAAAAAAGTAATAATCGAATGAAGAATACATTTCCATATATTATCTTATGTGGAGTAATAGCGGTTATTTTAGTAATTGTTACCATGCAAGGTAGTAAAGTAAATGAATTAACTACGGGAGAATTATTAAAAAATTTAAAAGATAATAATGTTACCGAAATAATGCTTACTCCCAATAGTAATGAATCAGTATACTATGTGGAAGGTAAATTAAAAGGTTATAAAGAAACCGAAAGTTTTAAAACTAAAATAGTGGAAGAAGAAGTTGCTAATATAACCGATTATGTAACTAAGAATGATATTAAAGAATATGATACGAAAAGTGATCCAGGAAGTAGTGCTATTCTTTATATAATTGTTAATGTTTTACCTTTTATATTTGTTATTGTTTTTGGTTATATTTTAATTAAGAAACTAGCAATGACTAATAAAAGTTCTGTGGACTTTGGAAGAAGTAGAGCCAGACTAAGTAATGATAGTGATAAAAAGAGTTTTAAAGATGTTGCCGGACTTACGGAAGAAAAAGAAGAAGTTGCCGAACTTATTGACTTCTTAAAAAATCCAAAGAAGTTCCAAAAGTTAGGAGCCAGAATTCCTAAAGGTGTGTTACTTGTTGGGCCTCCCGGAACAGGTAAAACCTTACTTGCTAAAGCAGTAGCGGGTGAAGCCAATGTGCCATTCTTCTATATAAGTGGTTCTGACTTTGTAGAATTGTTTGTCGGAGTTGGAGCATCAAGAGTTCGTGATATGTTTAAGGAAGCCAAAAGAAGTGCTCCTTGTCTAATCTTTATTGATGAAATTGATGCCGTAGGAAGACAAAGAGGAACCGGTCTTGGTGGAGGACATGATGAAAGAGAACAAACTCTTAACCAATTATTAACCGAAATGGATGGTTTTGGGGAAAATGAAGGAATCATTATTATCGCCGCCACGAATAGACCTGATGTCCTAGATCCAGCGTTACTTCGTCCAGGTAGATTTGACCGTCAAGTAACTATCAATTTACCAGATGCGAGAAGTAGGGAACAAATATTAAAAGTTCATGCTAAAAATAAAATTTTAGATAAATCAGTTAATTTAAATAATTTAAGTTTAAGAACTCCAGGTTTTAGTGGAGCTGACCTAGAAAATCTTCTTAATGAAGCCGCATTACTGGCTGTAAGAAGAAATAAAGAGGCTATCGGGATGAATGAAATTGATGAAGCCACCGATAGAGTCTTAATGGGACCTGCTAAAACTTCCAAACAAATTACCGAAAAAGAAAAGAAACTTGTTTCGATTCATGAAGCAGGACATGCTGTTATTGGTATTAAATTAGAAGATGCTAATGAAGTTCATAAGATTACTATTATCCCTAGAGGTATGGCTGGTGGTTATACAATGATGCTTCCTAAAGAAGAAAAAATGATTGTAGCTACTAAAAAAGAATTACTTGCTCAAATAACTGGATTACTAGGTGGTAGAGTTAGTGAAGAATTATTCTTAAATGAAATATCAACTGGGGCTTCTGATGACTTTAAAAAAGCCACTAATATTGCTAGAAGTATGGTTGCAGAGTATGGTATGAGTGATTTAGGACCAATGCAATATGAACAACCAAGTGAAAG
>CANRGQ010000007.1 GCA_947630195.1 uncultured Bacilli bacterium | reverse complement strand
TGTACGGAACAGATTTCACAAATGCTAGTACCGGAACAAATAGTTGGTTATTTATAAAAAATGGATGGAGTTCAAATTCCCCAGTACGTGAATGGACCATGTCTAGGTATGGCTACAACTACTACGTCAGCGCTTGCTATGCGTGGGGTGTGTTTGAGAACGGTGCCTTGAACTACGGTTACGGTGTGGAGGCTAAGTTTGCGGTACGCCCAGTCTTCTATCTTCAATCCGAGATTAATTTAACAGGTGCAGGGACAGCAACTGATCCATTTAGAATAAGAAGTATGAATAATGTCTAATAAAAAAGACTATTGCTAGTCTTAAGAATTAAACTTAACAGTTATATATTTTTCATCGTTATATAACTCTTGAACACTTCTGATAATATCGTTAGCTTTCTTATTATCGTGTTCTTTAGAAGATACTACAATACTTATTGAAGTATCTTTTATTTTGACAAAAGAATTTAAATTAAATTTCTCTTTGATTAAGTTTTTAATTTTTTCTTCTTCACCTTTAGAATTATTTAATTTTTGCATATTTTCATAAGCGACATTCTTTTCTTCAATTGTGGAATCACTATCAAGTAGAATGTCTTGGTATTCTTCCATTAAAGCTTGTTTTTCTTCATCATTTTCGACTTCCAAAGCCACTAGAACATCAGACTCCGTTATTTCTAAAGTTGTATTTTGATTATCATTTTCACTTTTTAAAACACTAGCTACTTCATCATCAATAGAAACATAATAAATACCTAAAATTAAAATTAAAGAAAATAGGGTAATGAACCATAAATTTTGTTTATTAATCATATTGCCTCCTTAAATTTATCACTAAATATTATGTTATAGATAAAAATAAATGACAAATATTTAAATTTTTTTTAGTATGAATAATTGTTTGAAAAAATGAGATTTTTACAACAAATATGTTCATTTTTTAAAGAAATTTCGCGAAAAAAAAGGAAATCCGAGATTTTTTTACAATAATATAAGTGAAGGGAGGAAAAATATGCAACATTTTAAACCTATATTGCAAAATGATTTTAAGGACTGTGGAATATGTTGTATGCAGTGGCTTATTATCTATTATGGTGGCTATATTCCTCTAGAAAAATTAAGAGAAGATACTCTTACGGATAGTAAAGGAACAAATGCTTTCCAAATTGTAAATACGTTTATTAAATGGGGATTTGATGCCATTGGGGTTTTGGTTTCAAATATAGATGAAGATTTAGTCTTACCTGTAATAGCCCATTTAAAGTTAGATAATGGTCTTGAGCATTTTGTGGTTATTAAATCTATTATTAACAATAATGTTTATTTAATGGATCCCGGAATGGGTAATCGGAAAATGACGATGGATGAGTTTAGAAATGTATTTACAGGACACTTAATAATTGCTAAGCCAAGAGATAGTTTAGTAAAAATGGAAAAAGGTTTAACTATTAAAAAATTATTCTTTAAAATATTAAAAGACGAAAAGTTTTTAATAGGGAGAATTATTTTAATGAGTTTAATCTTTACCATTCTTACAATATTATTAAGTTTTTATCTCAAAGTCGGTAGTAGTATAATAACTTATAATAAAAACTATTTAAAAATGGTAATTATTATCTTTGGAATTATGACTTTTTTAAAAGTTTTGTGTTTGTACTTAAAAGAATATTATGAAAACCATTTAAGTAATAAGATTGATGTATCCGTATATCCTGCTTTTTTAAAACATTTAATAAGCCTCCCTTTAAAAAATATAAAGAGTAGAACAACTGGGGAAATAATATCGAGAATAAATGATTTAGCTAGTTTAAAAAGTTTATTCACAAGTATTTTTATTGATGTGTTATTAAATACTCTTTTGATTACTTCATCAGTGATTATCTTAATATTTATTAATTATAAATTAACTATTATTTTAGGATTATTTATGTTTATATATCTTATTATAGGTATTTTTATTGGGAAAAGTATTTATCAAAAAGTAATTGAGAATATTGTCTATGGAACCAACTTTAATAGTGAGATAGTGGAAGATATTACGAACTTAGAAAGTATTAAAAATCTAGATATTAAAAATATTATTTTAACGAAAAATGAGAAAGTCTTAAGTAAGTACTTTTGGAATAGTTATAAATTTAATAATTTTTTAAATATAACGAATTATGTTAAAGATTTACTTTTAGAAGCATCTTTATTTGTTATTAATTCTTATGGCTTTTATTTAGTTTTAAATAGTAAGTTTTTAATTATTGATTTATTTACTTATAATTTAGTTTTATCTTATGCGACATCTTCCATAAAGGGGATTATCGATAGTATTCCGAGGTATTATTATTTGAAAGCGACATTTAGTAAACTTGAAGAATTTATTAATATTGAAGAAGAAAAGGAAGAGAATAATAATCTTATGTTAGATGGTAATATTACTTTTAATAATGTGAGTTTTTCTTATAATCACTTGGATAATATTTTAGATAAAGTGAATTTAAATATTAATAAAGGGTCGCATGTTTTACTTAATGGAGCATCGGGTACCGGAAAAAGCACTATCTGCCATTTAATCTATAAAGATATGGATGCTACAAATGGGGAAATATTATTAGATGGGCAAAATATTAAAGATTTAAATATGGAAACAATTAGAAATAATATTTTATATGTTTCACAAAATGAAGAATTATTTACAGGAACCATTAAAGAAAATATATTAATAGAAAGGAATGTTGAGGAAAAGTTCTTTTTAGATATCTGTAAAATATGTGAAATTGAAAGTATTGTTTCTAAGAAAAGTTTACGTTATAACTCTTTAATTGAGCCCTCATCGAAGAATATTTCCGGTGGGGAAAAGCAAAGAATAATTTTAGCCCGTGGTTTACTAAAACGCGCCAATATTATAATCTTAGATGAAGCTTTAAGTGAAGTAGATAAATACTTAGAAAGTAAAATTATTCGAAATATTTTAAGATACTTTAAAGATAAAACAATTATTTATATATCTCATAAAAATCAAGCTAAACTTTTTAAAAATATTATTGAAGTAGGTAATTTATAATGGACTATTTAAAAGTTAATTATTATAAGTTATTACATTTAAAAATTAAAAAACATAGTTTATTAATTTTTATCCTTTTAACTATTTTAATTTTTAGTATATGGTATTTAAATACGCATTATATTACGAAAAGAATAGAAAGTTATGGTGTTTATGATGGTTTAGTTTTAAAGTTAGTTGCAGATAAAACGCTCTCTGAGGCAATAACTAAAGGAAGTAAACTATCATTTAAAGACAAAGTAGTAAACTATGAAGTAAGCGAATATGGACCTTATGAGATGGTTAATAATACTTTATATCAAGAAATAGATTTAATTTTAGATGATGATTATGTAGATAATGAAGCGGGTGAAGTGGTTGTCTATTATGGCAAAATAAAAATAATAACCTTTATTTTAGAATTGTTTAAGTAAGGAGGAATTAGTGATGGTTTTAAATAAGGAAGAAATGATGGAAGTAAAAGGAGGGGCCGCCATTAGTACGGCTTTGGTAACGGCAATTGCGGCGATAGTCGGAGGTGTCGTGGTATTTATTAGTGGTATTTTAAATGGAGTCGTAAACTCTAAAGGTTGTAAGTAGGAGGAATTATGTTAAGTAACGAAGAACTTATGGAAGTTAAGGGAGGAGCCCTATCAGGAGCTGTCCTTGATAGTATTATTAAAATCATGGATAAAATCTTTGAAATAGGAGCATCCCTTGGAGATTCTTTAACCAGACTTTTTTCGAAAAAAAGTTGTGTGCATGTTACGCGTAGTTAGATATATTTTCTAGTTGTAAAAATTCATCTTAAGTGTTATAATAACTTCAAGTAAAAAGGAAGGGAGGGCGATTTATGACAAAGGTAGTAGTACAAAATGGTAATATTGACAGTGCTTTAAAGAAATTTAAAGTTAAAGTAGCAAGAAGCGGTGTCCCTTCAGAACTTAAAAAGAAAAAATTCCATGTTAAACCTGGAGTTGAAAGAAGAATTAAGAAAGAAGAAGGCATTAAAAACTCTCATAAGAGAAATCATAATTAAGGAGGATATAAATGATTGAACAAATTAATAATGATTTAAAAGATGCTTTAAAAAGTGGGGACAAGTTTCGATTATCTGTCTTAAGAATGCTTAAAAGTGCTTTACAACTTGAAGCTATTAAAGAAAAATCGGAAGCTACTGATGAAATTGTCCTAAATGTTTTAAAAAGACAAGTAAAACAAAGAAATGATTCCATTAAAGAATATACTGATTTAGGTAAAATGGAAGTTGCTGAAGATTTACAAAAAGAAATAGATATATTAAAATGTTATCTTCCGGAAGAAGCTAGTGATGAAGATATCCAAAAAGTAGTCGAGGCTGCTTTTGCGGAACTTAATCCTAGTAGTATGAAAGATATGGGAAGAATAATGAAATATGTTTCTGAACACTTAAGTAATGCGGATATGTCTAAAGTAAGTGTTTTAGTTAAAGAAAAATTAAATTAGAGGTAAGTATTTAAACTTATCTCTTTTTATTTATAATAAAAAATATCAAGAATATAATTAAGTGATGAAAAATTTGCATTTTAAAAGTTATATGGAAAATTTTTTGTATGATTTAAATAACTTCATAACGATATATGATGATACTTTGCATGTTTTTAATTTTAATAAATTAAATAAATTAAGTGATACCGAAATTATATTAAAAATAGGATTTAAATTAGTTTTAATTGAAGGGGAAAATTTAAGAGTAAGTAAAATGACTAAACAAGAACTGCTTATTAATGGGGATATTTTTAAAGTGGAGTTTAAAAATGAATAAGATAGTTTGGGTTAAAATTAAAAATAAAAGATATTATAATACTTTAATTAAATTAAATGAAATAGGCATTACTTTATATGAAACTAAAAAAGATAAAGATTATCTTTTAATTAAAACAAGTTTAAAAGATTATAAAAGAATCAAAAAATATTTAGTTAGTTATGAAGTAGAGATATATGATGTAAGTGGTTTTTTAAAAGTAAAGGAACTTGCCCAAAAATATCTTGTTTTTATTTTAAGTAGTCTTTTAAGTATTGGTATTTTAATGCTGGCTAATTTAATGGTTTTTAAAATAGATATTAAAAGTAATAAAGAAAGTATTAGAGAACTTTTATTAGAAGAACTAAAAAAATATGGCTTAAAAGTGGGAACTTTAAAACATAATCATAAAGATATTGAAGTAATTGTCCAAAATATTCTAGAGGATAATAAAGATATTCTTGAATGGTTAGAAATAAAATATGATGGTTTAATTATGGTAGTTAATGTAACCGAGAAAACTATTTTTAATAATGAGGAAGAAAAAGACGAATGCGATATTGTAAGTAAGAAAGATGCGAAGATTCTTAGTATGAATTTATATCGAGGTGTCGCTTTAAAAGAAGTAAATGATTATGTTTTAAAGGGTGAAACTTTAATAAGTGGAGCCATCACTCATAACGAAGAAGTTAAAAATACGACTTGTGCAAGTGGCGAGGTTTATGGGGAAGTTTGGTATAAAGCTAAAGTTGAAGTGCCTTTTTTAGAAAATTATATTGAATATACGAATAAAAATAGGTATAATTTAAGTATCAATATAAATGATAAAGAATATGCGATTTTTAAAAGTAGATTAGAGCATAAAAAAATTAGCAAAACGGTTTTGTATAAGTTAAATGATTTTCAAATTAATTTTCTTAAAGAAAAAGAATATAAGGAAAGTACTAAAGTCTTAACCCAAAATGAAGCGATGAATAAAGGAATAAATTTAGCGATTGAGAAAGTTAATTTAAGACTTGGGGAAAATGAAGAGATATTAACTAAAAAAGTTTTGAAAAAAGAAGTAAATGATAGTACAATATATTTAGAAATATTTATTGTAACCAAAGAAAATATTGGAATTGTTAAAGAAGGAATAGGAGGACTAAATAATGATGAGATTGCTAGCTGGAAAAATAGTGAATAATGTTTGGCCTATGTTAGTAGTCTTTATCGTGGCTATTTCTTTAATTCGTTTTTTCTATTTACGAAATCATCGAGAGAGATTTTGCTTACATAAAGAATTAAGTTATTTATTTGCGATTATTTATATTTGGCTTTTATTTGAAATTTTAACCATGACGGAACTTAATAGTAGTGGAGGCATTAATTTAATTCCTTTTTCGGAAATAATGCGTTATGAATTTGGCACGAAAATGTTTAATTATAGTGTCTTTGGCAATATCTTAATTTTTATTCCGTTTGGTTTTCTAATTGGCGAATATGTAAATCCCAAAAAAGTGTGGCCCATTTTAATTACTACGCTTCTTACCAGTTTAACAATTGAATTTGTCCAACTGGAAATAGGCAGAAGTTTTGATATTGATGATGTTTTATTAAATGTGGTCGGAGGTCTTTTAGGTTATTTATTATATATAGGTTTATCAGCGATTAGTAAGAGGCTTCCAGACTTTATGCGGAGTGATACCTTTTATAATATTTTATGGATTGTCGTAATAGTTTTAGCAGGTATATATTTACTAGGTTATTGGGGAGTTATATTTAAATGATAGATTATAAGATTACAAATGAATATGGTTATAAAAATGATTATAGTTACTTAGATAGTTTAATTAAAAGAATATTTAAACATGAACATATTAAAAATGCGACTTTAAGTATTGTTTTGGTTGGTAATGAAAAAATTCAAGAATTAAATAAAAATTATCGGGGAATTGACCGAATTACGGATGTTATATCTTTTGCATTTGAAGAAACGGATGGTTTAGTGTATAATAATATGCGGGCTTTGGGAGAAATTTATATTTGCATTCCAAGAATGATTGAGCAAGCCCAAGATTATGGCCATAGTGAGATAAGGGAATTAGCATTTTTAACTTGTCATGGAATCCTCCATTTGCTCGGATATGACCATATGAATAAAGAAGATGAAGAAGTAATGTTTGCTTTACAGGAGAAGATGTTAGATGAAGACGAAAAAACAAGAAAAGAAAGAAATTAATTTAATAAGAAATATTTTTAATAAGTGTAAATATACGTGCCAAGGGTTATCATACTGCATTAAAAATGAATCCTCATTTGTCCTTGAAGCCATTTGTGCTTGTTTAATTATCATTATGGGGATTGCCTTTGATATTAGTTTTTTAGACTGGGTTATCGCTTTTGGTAGTTTATGTTTAATAAGTATTGTGGAACTTATTAACACAGCGATTGAGGCCACCGTGGATATGTTTACCCAAGAATATAATGAGTATGCCAAAATAGCTAAGGATTGTGGATCAGCCGCAACGGGTATAATGACCGTGCTTGCTATAATTGTTAATTTAATAATTTTTGTGCCTCATTTCATCAAGTTGTTTGTCACTATTTTTTAGGGGGGATATTATGAGAAGCGGATTTGTAAGTATAGTAGGTAGACCCAACGTAGGGAAAAGTACTTTATTAAATGCTATTTTAGAAAGAAAAATCGCGATTACCTCGAATGTGGCCGGAACAACTAGAAATATAATTGAGGGTATCTATCATGAAAAAGATTTTCAAATTATTTTCGTGGATACTCCTGGAATATCTAAACCTTTAAATAAACTAGGAAAAGTTTTAAATAAACAAGCCTTATCTTTAACGAAAGATGTCGATTTAGTTTTACTAGTAGTGGATATTGAAGCGGGGATTGGTAAAGGCGATAAATTCTTAATGGATGCCCTGCTTTCCAATAAAATACCCGTTATTTTAGTTATTAATAAAATTGATAAAGTCTCTAATGAAACTTTAATTTTAGCAATAAATGAATATAAAGATTATGACTTTGCGGAAATTGTGCCCGTGTCCGCAAGAGAAAATGATAATGTTACCCATTTAATTGAGGTTATCAAAAAATATTTAAAAGATGATGTTAAGTATTATTCGGATGATATTGTAACAAGCAGTTCTCTAAGTTTTATGGCGGGAGAAATTGTAAGAGAAAAGCTTTTACAAAACACCCAAGATGAAATACCGCATTCTATTACTTGCCATGCCCATCATATTGAAGAGAAAAAAGATTTAATGAGCATCAGTGTCGATATTATTGTGGATAAACCAAGTGTTAAAAAAATAGTGATTGGTTCGGGTGGCGAAATGATTAAAAAAGTGGGAATGAGTGCCCGGAAAGACTTAGAAGAAATGCTTGGTAAAAAAGTTTATTTAGACTTATATGTTAAAGTTATTGAAAATTGGAAAGATAAGGATCGTTATTTAAAAGAACTAGGTTTCTTTGATTATGAATAAAAAAATTAAAAGTTCACCAATATAGTATTAGGAAGGTGAATAAAATGAATAAAAAAGAAGCCTGGGAAAAATTTAAAAAAAGTGGCAAAATAGAAGATTATTTAAATTATAAAAAATGTAAGTAAGAAGTGATATAAGTGTTAGAAAAAGTAGAAGGTATTGTCTTAAAAGAAACTCCTTATGGAGATACTTCCAAGATAATTAATGTTTTAACTAAAGAATATGGCATCATTGGTCTTATGTGTAAGGGGGCTAAAAGTGTTAAAAGTCCTCTTCGGAGTGTTACTTTAAAACTTAGCTATGGTACATTTAATATTTATTATAAAAAAGATAAACTTTCTACATTAGTATCTGTTGATATCATTAATGAATTTAAAAATATTCGAAGTGATATCTATAAAGTTAGTTATGCTTCTTACATTACGGATTTAGTTAGTCAAGTTTTAAAAGGCGTTAAAGAAGATAATATTTATAATGATTATATTAATACTCTTTTAAAAATGGAAGAAGGATTAGACCCTTTAATTTTAACCAATATTTTAGAAGTTAAACTCCTAGATTACCTAGGAGTAGGCATCAATGTTACAAGTTGCATCTCTTGTGGTAATAAAAAAGAAATCGTTACGTTATCTAGTGAACGAGGAGGACTTCTTTGTAAGAATTGTTATAAGGGTGAAAGAATTATGCCTTTATCGGTTATTAAAGTTATTAACATGTATTATTTAGTTGATATTAAAAGTATAAGTAAACTTGACATAAAAGATAATATTAAAAAAGAAATAAATAATTTCTTAACTAATTATTATGATGATTATACTGGTTTATATTTAAAAAGTAAGGATTTTTTGAAAACAATAGAAAAGTTATAAATCTATTGTTTTTTATTGTTGGAATTAATTTTAATAAAACTTTCAAGGTTCCATTTTGGAAACTTGAAGATAACTTAAAACATAGAATGAAACTTGAAGTTCCAATTTGTGACTTCAAGTTGGAAATTAAAAATAATATGATAAATTGCGGTTCCATTTTGGAACCGCAAATAACAAATAAAAGTGAAATTCACAAAAATGTTACAAAAAGTTGTTGACAAATATTAGTTCGTGTAATATACTTGATATATCGATAACAATTAAGTATTAAATATTAATGCTTATATTTTATTAAATTATTAATGTTTAAATTTGAGGTCGCAAATTGCGACCTCAAGTTGAACAAAAAGGAGGAGGAACAAATGAATAACTTAGTAGTAAAAGAAAATGAAATAACAAATAAAATTTACAATATAAGGGGAGTTCAAGTAATGCTTGATAGTGATTTGGCTAAACTTTATGGTTGTACAAATGGAACTAAGGATATTAATAAGGCTGTAAAAAGAAATATAGATAAATTTCCAGAAGATTTTTATTTTCAATTAACTGAAAATGAATATAATTATTTGCGGTCACAAATTGTGACCGCAAATAGAAATATGAGTAGAACCTTACCATATGTTTTTACTGAACAAGGAGTGGCTATGCTTGCTACAGTATTAAAAACTGAGGTTGCCTCTAAAGTTAGTGTAGCAATAATGAAAGCCTTTGTTATTATGCATAAATATATTTCTAATGATTTAATAGAGCAAAAACATATTAACAATATGGTAATTCAGCATGATGAAGATATAAAAGAATTAAAAGAATCTTTTGACAGTTTTAAAGAAAATAAAAAGTAAATGAAATATATTTTAATGGGCAAATATATGATGCATATTCTAAAATAGTGGATATTTTAAAGATGGCTAAAAAAAGTATTGTTATAATAGATAATTATGCTGATAAAAGTATTTTAGATATGATAAGAGATATAAAAGTAAAAGTATTATTAATATGTAAAAGCAATGGTTTATTAAAAAATATTGATATTGAAAAATATAATAAACAATATCATAATTTAGAAGTTAAATATAATGATACATTCCATGATAGATATATAATTCTTGATAATAAAACAATATATCATTGTGGTTCATCCCTAAATCATTTAGGAAATAAAACTTTTAGTATTAATAAGTTAGAAGATGAAGATATTATTGATTTATTAATTAATAAAATAAAAAGTTTTAATTAATTCTAAGGTTCCATTTTGGAACCTTAGAATTAAAATAAGACAAATTTAATCTTATGTATCTAAATTAATTATTGTTTATATTTTAAAAATAATTTATACTAATAGATAAGAAGTGGTAGGTGTTAAAAATGGCTAATATGGTTTTTAAGTATAGTGCAATGAATGGTGGTAAAACAATTAATATTTTACAAACAGCTTATAGTTATGAAAGTAATGGTTTTAAAGTTGTTGTAATTAAATCAAAAAAAGATACTAAAGGAAAAAATACTATTGTTTCCAGAAATGGAATGAATAGAGAAGTAGATATATTACTTAGAGAAACAGAGTCATTATTAACTCCGAAAAATTATAAAATATATTATACTGCTAAAGTTATTTTAGTAGATGAAGTAGAATTATTAAATAAAAGTCAAATTAAAGAATTATGGACAATTGCCCATTTAATAAATATACCAGTTATTTGTTATGGCTTAAAGAGTAATTTTAAAGGGGATATCTTTGGTGAAGGAGTTTCCCAAATATTTGCTATTGCCGATATTGTTGAAGAAATTGGTAGTAGTAGTTTATGTTTATGTGGAAAGAAAGCCACTTTTAATGCTCGTAAAATAAATGACAAGTTTACAGATGAAGGTGAGATAGTCGTAATTGATGGATCAAATGATTCTGTAGAGTATGTTCCATTATGTTCTGATTGTTATTTAAAATATGTAAAAATTAGTAGTAAAGAAAGTAAGAAACTTGCTGAATTAGTTGAAAAAATAAGATAATAAAAACGCTACTTTAAATAGTAGCATTTTTATATGTCTTCGTTGAATAATTCTTTTATATCTATTTCTAAAGCATCGGCAATTCTTGTTAAAGAAGGAATAGTAAATCCTCTTTGCATTTTTAGGCTTTCTATCTTAGATATATAATTCATTGTTAAACCCGCTTTGTCCGCTAACTCTTGTTGAGTTAGATTTTTTAACTTGCGATATTTTTTTATATTCTTTCTAATAACATCAAAATAATAATCATCTACATGTTTCATATACCGTACCCCCAATTTATTATCTAAAAAAGAGGCTATAAAATATATGGACATGATGTCCATATATTTTAAAAAATAATTTAGTTATAATCAAATTAGATAAAAATATGAAGCATTAATTTGCTGTTATTTTATTGTTATGTAATGATACGGCATTTCAAACATAAGAGGTGGGATATGATAAAAGAAAAATTAGATAATAAAACAATAAAAAGAATATTATTGGGATTATTTGTAATAACTGTAATTACATTTGCTTTTCTAATGATAAAAGACACCCATGCATATTATAATTATTCAACTGGACCCATTCCTATATTTACTGGTAAAGTTGGTAATTTTGCTGGTAAAGGAGATACTTCTCCTTTAACTGATAGAACTACAGATGTTAATTTACTCTATTACATTCAAAATGGATTAAACTTAAGAAAATATGATGTATATGATACTCCACCTTTAGATGTTAAAAGTAATTATGTTTTAAATGAAGAAATGAGTAATTGTATCCCAAAAGAAAGTAATGGGGTAACATATCCAACTGAATATTCAATAAATCCTATAGATGGAGAAGTAACTATAAAAATAACAGAGAATAAGCCGTATCAAGTTGTATGTCGGATATATTATAGTTTTAACTTAACACCATATGAAGAAAAAGATGGAGACATAAAGATAATAACTTATATAGAATCAGATACAGGAGATATTGTAACAGTAAGAAACAATAAATACTACATAATAGGAGATATACCTAGTGGATATACAATGTCTTATTATGAATGTGATAATAAAGATAGAATCCAAACAAGTATAACATATGACGAAACAAATGGATTTATGTTTAAAACTACAGGTAAGAATATATGTCATGCTTATTTTGATAAAGCAAGCTAAGGAGGAACGTTAAGTGAAAAGAAAGATAATGATAATAGGAATAGTAATTGTACTTATAATAGAAAGTGTATTTATATATAATTTATTTAAATCAAATAAATCACAGATATTACAAGATATCAAAACTGTAGATGTATTTGATAATAAAAATAAGACATTATCTATAATGATTCAACAGGACGAAACATTAGAGTACAAAGAAGATACAAGTAGAACAACGTGGCCAAGTAGGGATGAATATATGTATGCAGGATCAAAATGTGTAGGTGAAGATGGAACAGATTTAGGAGATTCAACAAAATATATAAATTTTGAAGAAACAAGTCCAAACCCAACAGTAACAATAAAGACAAAAAAGACAATATATTGTACACTATACTTTGGAAAGGCAAGACCAGTTATGGAAGTGTTAAGAGCAAAAGGAAAAGAAACATTTGCTGGGGGTGGAGAACAAAATACAGTAGTAGATGGAATGTATCGTTTCTATGGAACAGCGAGTCAAGTAACAAATAATTACATATGCCTGGGTGATGAAAACCCTGATGTATGTAAAACAAACCCAGATAACTTATATAGAATAATAGGAGTAACAACAGATGGAAAACTAAAAGTAATCAAAGCATCGAAAAGTAGTAAACAAAAATGGGGTAGTAGTGATTTTGATGGTGTCAGTTGGAGTGGCTCGATCACATATAGATATTTAAATGGAACAAGTTCAGAACAGTTTTATGGTTTACTCGATGGAAAAATAAAAGAATTAATCGAAAAACACACATGGAATATGGAATATTATAATGATGAGACTTCATGGCCATCGTCCAATCCAACATCAGATTCAATAAAAAATGGAACAGTATCGAATTATATAGGCTTGATGTATGCAACAGATTACCAAAATGCTGGTCCAGTAGGTAAAACAAATTGGCTATATATACAAAATGGAATGAGCGGAAATGAAGAGGAAAGTGAATGGACTATGAGTTATTTTGGCTATAATAGTAGACAATGGAACCCATACTCTTACACTGCGTGGGTGTGCTCGTCTGGAAGGATTTCTAATACGCCAGTGAAAGGCGAATTCGCGGTACGTCCAGTTTTTTATCTGATTCCCGGAATCGGGTTGAGTGGTGAGGGCATAGAAGAACGTCCATTCACAATAACAAAGATGCTAACCAGTTAATTGAAATAATTACTGGTCAAAGTTCGACGGGAATGTCGAATTTGGTCGTAATATTAGAAGTTTTGACAACATTTGTCGAACGTGTTGACTTTAGAAAAAATATCTATAAAATATAGTCCTCGAAACGAGAAGTATTAGAAAATATTTCTCGTTTTTTAAAGAGAGGAAAATATTATGAAAACAAAAATTGAAAAAGAAAATCAAATTCAAAAAATTGAAAAAAGTACAGAAAATTATAAAAAGGCTTATAAATCAAGAAATCCAAAATTCTTTAAATTAGGTAGTTGGTTAAAAAAAGAATCAACAGTTTTCAAAAACGAAAGATATTTTAAAGATGAATTAAAGCCAAGTTTTGAAAGAGGAGAAATAATTAAAGTTGATTTTGGAGTTAATATGGGATCAGAATTATCTAATGTTCATTTTGCTATTGTTTTAAATAGCGATGATAACGAAGTTGTCGATAATATAACTGTTTTGCCTTTATCTTCTAAAGAAGGATATAAAAGATTATGTTTAGGAAAATTAAAAGTATCTAATTATCCAAGATATGATAAAACTTCTTATGCATTAATTACTCAAATAACTACAATAAGTAAAAGTAAAATTATATTAGAAAAAAATAAATATTATTGTAGTGCAGAAATAATGGACTTAATAGATTTAGAAATTATTGATTATTTAACAAAATAAAAATGACTATTATTTTATATAATAGTCAAATGGTTCAGATAGAACCCAGTCCGTATGGATTATATTATCCACGCACGCAACATCAATGCTTAAGCATAATGTTGATACGTCCGCAAAGGGACACAGTAGCCGTAGATTAACTACGACGGTAGCATAATTGTAATAACAATCTGCCACACGCGACATAAATACAAATGTATAATGTCGATACGCCCGCTATGGGGCACAGTTGGGAGTTACAATACTATAACTCACTAATTGGTTCACACGAACCCAGTCCGTATAGATTATCAAAATCTATACTCTTGGTATATAATATACCAATACGCCCGAAGGCACAGTTAATTTCGAGTTACACGTCTGTAACTCTTATGTATGTATACATACTCCAACATAACTCAAGTACCATTTATGTTGGGTGCCTATCACTAGGCCAGTTATTAAGTTACTTTTTCGTAACTTCTAAATTAATTATACACTATATTTTAAAATAAAGCAACATTAATGTTACAATTTTTTGTAAATTGTTGCTAAATTTTGATAAATAATATATAATTTAAGACATACAAGTGATGACGGTGTGGAAAGCCCGAGCTATATAGTTAAGAGAGATTCTTCTTTAGAATAAGTAAGGTGGAACCGCGGGAATATATTTCTCGTCCTTACAAATTTTAAAGAAGTTTTTTATTTTTAAGGAGGAAATATGGAAGAAGAAAAGAAAAAAGTAACAATGGAAGATTTAGTTAATTATTCCAAACAATATGGTTTTATTTTTGCGGGTAGTGAAATATATGGAGGTTTAGCTAATTCTTGGGATTACGGACCTTTAGGAGCACTTTTAAAACAAAATATTAAAAATGCTTGGTGGCAAAAGTTTATTAGAGAATGTCCTTATAACTATGGTCTTGATAGTGCGATTTTAATGAACCCTAAAGTTTGGGTAGCATCAGGACATGTGGCTAATTTTGCGGATCCTTTAATTGATTGTAAACATTGTAAATCTCGTCATAGAGCGGATAAACTAGTGGAAGATTTTACCCATGGGGAAATTACTGGGGATGGTATGAGTAATGAAGAATTAGTTAAAATCATTAAAGAAAAAGGTATTACTTGTCCAAAATGTGGTAGTAGTGAATTTACCGATATTCGGAAATTTAACTTATTATTTGAAACTAGTCAAGGTGTTACGGAAGACACTAAAAGTACTATCTATTTAAGAGGAGAAACTGCGCAAGGTATATTTGTTAACTTTAAAAATGTGGAAAGAAGTATGCGTGCCAAAATTCCTTTTGGTATAGGCCAATATGGTAAGAGTTTCCGTAATGAAATTACGCCAGGTAACTTTATCTTTAGAGTAAGAGAATTTGAACAAATGGAATTAGAATTCTTCTGCAAACCAGGTACGGATTTAGAATGGTTTGGTTTTTGGAAAAATTATTGTATAGATTTCTTAAAACTTTTAGGATTAAAAGAAGAAAATTTAAGATATCGGGACCATTCTAAAGAAGAATTATCATTCTATAGTAAAGCCACCACCGATATTGAATATAAATTCCCATTTGGTTGGGGTGAACTTTGGGGAATTGCTGATAGAACTGATTACGATTTAGGAGTTCATGAAAAACATTCAGGTGCTGACCTTAAATATTTAGATCCCGAAACTCATGAAAAATATTTGCCTTATGTAATTGAGCCATCTGTTGGAGTTGAAAGATTAATTTTAACTCTACTTTGTGATAGTTATACGGAAGAGTTAGTCGAAAATGGAGACACTCGTTTAGTTTTAAAAATTCATCCTGCGCTTGCTCCGATTAAAGCAACCGTTTTACCTTTAGTTAAAAAACTTCATAGTGAAAAAGCAAGTGATATTTATACTAAACTTTGTGAACATTTCACTTGTAGTTATGATGATGCTGGAAGTATTGGGAAAAGATATAGAAGATGTGATGCTGTTGGTACACCATTTACCATTACTGTTGATGACAATACTTTAAATGATGATACTGTAACCATTAGAAATAGAGATACTATGGAACAAATTACTTTAAAAGTTTCCGAAGTAAAAGATTATATTGAAAGTAAAATAGTATTGTAAAAATTTTATTTATTTGATAAAATAAAATAGAAATAGAATAATGGAGGATAGGTATGGCATTTAATAAAATTAAAAATTGGTTAAAAGATGATGAAGACAAAGAAGAATTTGAAGGCGAAGAAGAATATTATGCCATTTCAGAAGCTGATGCCTTGAAAGATGCGGATAAAGCAGGTAATAAAATGATTCTTTTAGAACCTCGTTCATTTTCGGAAGCTCAAGCCATTGCGGACCATTTAAAAAATCGCAATAGTGTTGTTGTAAATTTAAAGCGAGTAACATCTGCCCAAGCCAAAAGAATAATTGATTTTTTAAGCGGATGTATTTATGCCATAGGGGGAAATATGCAAAAGATTGGTGTAGGAATTTACTTATGCACACCAAAAAATGTAAATGTTCAAGGCAAAATAACTGATGATAGTGAGAAAGTTAAAAATGCCAGTGAAGAAGAACTAGAGTGGTAAAAGAGTTGATATAAAATATGAAAAAATTCACTAGTAGTATACCGGGCTATAATAAAAGTGAAGTTAATTCTTTTGTAGGACAAGTAACAGTTGAATATGAAAGCATGTTAAATAATTTAAAACAAAAAGATTTAGATATCGAAGCCTTAAAAAAAGAATTAGCCCACTATAAAGAATTAGAAAGCACTTTAAATAGGGCTATTTTAATCGCGGAAGAATCTTCTCATAATATTAAGAAAAATGCTTTTGAAGAGGCTAAATTAGTGGTGGAAAATGCGAGGAAGAATGCCTCAAGAATTGTAAATAATGCTTTAATTAAAGCCGAGAAAGTTGACCAAGAAGCCCAAGATTTAAAAAGATATATCGAAAGATATAAAGGAAAATATAAAAGACTACTAGAAGAAGAATTAGATGCTGTTGAAAAGTTAGATATATTTGATTAAGTATAGAAAATCTATACTTTTTTCTTTACTAAAAGGTTAATTAATAGTATACTTTTATTAGAATATAATTGTATGGAGGTTATATGAAGACGAGAATTATAAGTGCCATTATTGCCCTACTAATCTTTATTCCTTTAATTTGGCTAGGAAGTTATCCCTTTGCAATTGCGATGGGTGTTTTAAGTATTTTAGCTTATAAGGAAATGATGGATTTAAAAGAAAGTAAAGAGTTTATTCCTGATGCCATTAAAATATTAGGACTTTTATGTGTTTTATATTTAGTTTTAGGTAATTATGGAAATTATTCTTTAGAGTATTCTGTAAGTTTACCAAGACTTTTACTTCCTTTTGTTTTATTATTAGTTCCCGTTGTGTTTTATAAAAAGGATGAATATTTAACTAGAAATGCTTTTACAACTTTAGGAATTGTTTATTTAATTGGGATATTTTTCAATTTATTAATTGCCGTTCGGAGCGTTAATATTAGCCTACTTATCTATTTATTAAGTGTTACTATTTTAACTGATACATTCGCTTATGCGATTGGTAAATTAATTGGCAAACATAAGATGTGCCCTAAAATTAGTCCGCATAAGACTTGGGAAGGATTCTTTGGAGGACTTATCGGGGGATCTCTTGGTGGTTTAATTGTTTATGGTAATTTACTTGGACCAATTTCTTTTAAAGTTGTGTTTGTAACGATAGTTTTATCATTAATTGGTCAAGTTGGTGATTTATTCTATAGTAAAATTAAAAGAGAAAATAAGATTAAAGATTTTTCCAATATTATGCCAGGACATGGTGGTGTTCTTGATAGAGTAGATAGTTTATCATTTGTCGTATTTGCTTATGTTATATTATATTGGTTAATCTAAAAGGAGGATAATTTATGTGGTTTTTAACATTAATATTATTTATATTTATTTTAGGAGTTATTGTTTTAGTTCATGAATTAGGGCACTTCCTATGGGCTAAGGCTTTTGGTGTTCATATTTATGAATTTTCGATTGGGATGGGACCAGTTATTCATTCTTGGAAAGGTAAAAAAGATAAGGTAACTTATAACTTAAGAGCGCTTCCAATCGGCGGATTTGTATCTATGGCAGGAGAAGTTTACGAGGATGATAAAAAGATTCCTAAGAGTAAAAGTTTATGTAACAAACCAATTTGGCAAAGAGTAATTGTTATGCTTGCTGGGGTTACCAATAACTTTATTATGGCTATACTTTTATTATTTGTTATCTCTTTATTCTGGGGAAGTACTTCCTTAAAACCTAAAATTTTAGATGTTGTTGATAATTATCCGGTTAAGGAAGCCGGGATTGTTCCAGGAGATACCATCGTATCTATTAACAATCATAAAGTAAATACTTGGGATGAAGCCCAAATAATCTTATATTATAAAAATAAAAATGATTATACCGATTTTCAAATAAAACATGAAGATGGTAAAGTTGAAAATTATCGGATTACCCCTGTAGAGGAAAAAGATGAAGATGGTAATGCTAGACTTGTTTATGGTGTTACGGTTAATCAAGAAGAAACACATGGCTTTTTAAATAAAGTTAAATATACCTTTGAAAAATTTTGGTCTATTGTCGTATCAATGTGGTTAACGATTGTCGGACTTGTTACAGGTAAGATTTCGATTGGAGCCTTAAGTGGACCTGTAGGTATTTATTCTGTTGTTGGCGAAAGTGCGAAAGCGGGATTATATTCAATTGTCTATCTAGTGGCTTATCTAAGTATTAATGTTGGGGTAATTAATATTATTCCAATCCCAGCTTTTGATGGTGGAAGAGTTTTATTCTTAATTATTGAAAAAATTAAAGGTAGTCCAATTAATGAAAAAATAGAAAGTTGGTTCATTAATATAACATTCATATTATTAATGCTTTTAATTGTCGTTGTTACGATTAATGATATAATTAGATTATTTTAAGTAAGCAAATGCTTACTTTTTGTGTAGGTAAATATGAAAGAAGTTTTAAGAAAAAAATATTTAAGTATTCGGAAAGAAATAGATAATAAAGAGTTAAAAGATAAAGAAATATTTAATAAAGTTATTCATAATTCAAAAGTTAATAAATCTCATAAAGTATTAATTTATGTATCATTAGAAGATGAAGTAGATACCCTTAATTTAATTAAATATTTTTTAGATAATTCTTATATTGTGGGTGTACCTAAAGTAAATAAAGATATAATAGAATTTCATTATCTAAATAGTTTAGAAGAATTAAGAGAAGGTTATAAAGGTATTTTAGAACCCCAAAATGCTGATGTAATAAAGGATTTTCAAGATTTTGTTTGTCTTACTCCGGGAATTTGTTTTGATAAAATGGGTTATCGGATTGGTTATGGTAAAGGATATTATGATAAATTTTTTAGTAAAAATCAAGTTTATAAAATAGGTCTATGTTATAAAGAATTAGTAATTGATAATGTATTTCCTAATAAATTAGATATAAGTGTTGATGAAATTATTACCGATTAAATTACAAATATAATAGTCTAATTTAAAAAATAATGTTATAATAAGGTTGTTCTTGTAGCTCAGTTGGATAGAGCGTATGCCTCCGACGCATAAGGCCGAGGGTTCGAATCCCTCCAAGAACACCATATGAATATTAGGGCCTATATTAAGGTCTTTTTTAATACAATCAAAAAGGTTAGCCAATGACTAACCTTTGTAGAATGTCTAACGACACTTGTCATAGTATTGTAATTAAACAATACCATAGAAAGCATTTCTGCTCTTGTATCTATATTCTACACTAATTATTATGTTCTAGTCAAGCGAAATTTATGACTTATTTATATATTTAAAGTGTATATTCTTTGATTATTTCATCATCTATCATTTTTAAAGTATTGTTAGATATTTTTAAGTTGTTCAAATAATCATATTCATTTATTAATTTGCAGACTGATAATTTACTAACAGTTTTTAAGTGTTTTATACAGGCATAAGTATTTTTATCTTTTTTGCTTTCATAATATTTAATGCATTTTTTAATTTTTTTAATTTTTACTGCATCATTTTCATTATTTAATAAATCTTTTAATTTATTAATTTCATTTTCATTGTACAATAGATTTTCAATTTTAACATTATAATTATGTCTTTTGGATGTGAGTGGTATGACATGAATAATAGGATTAAGCATAGTATCTTTTTTTGAAATAACTATTGCGTAGTGATCACCAGAAAATTCACTACCTATATTTACTCCAAATTTTATTCTAACAATCTGTCCTCTTGAAAACCTTTTATAATGATTGGGCTTAGTATTGATTTCATATAGTAATGTTTTACTTTCATCTAGTTTAGATTCTTCAAAGTTAGTATATTTATTTTCTAAATTTTTATCTGAAATAGTTATATTATTTTGATGTGCTTTCATTAATTTTAAATGTTTCTTTTCTTGTGAAATGTTAGTTAATTTATTTGTTTTTTCCATTGTTTTATTCAAAATTATTCCTCCTTTTATTAAAATAAAATTTATTTTTTATTTAACAATGTATTCTTGTATAGCTAGTATTTATTTGTATGTGTTTATTAGAATGTAAAAAACAATATGTATTAAACATAATTTTTTTTAATTTAATGGTATATAATTAGATACCAATTTTACTACGTGATAGACATTTATTAATAATAAATTAAATAGAAGGTAATTTATTTTATCATCTTAAACAAGGTCTGCCTATATCAATTATAATACAAAGTATAATATTTATGCAAGAAAAATAATTGTTACTTAATTTGTATTTTTGTATATTGTAATTTTTTATTGAATTTTTAGATTTAATTTATTACAATATAATAAATTGTGATTAATATTTAAAAAAATTTAGGAGGTCAATATGAAAATTTTAAAAAACATTGCCTTAGTAATTTTAGTCATTGTCTTATTTTTAGGAAGTTTTAGTTTAATAACTTTATTTACAATTAAACATACAGTTTCTAAAGATAGTATTAAAGATATGATTGTTAGTACGGATGTGGAAAAGATAATTAAAGAAAATCCGGAACTCGAAAGTTCTCTAAAGGATTCTTTAAAAGAAGTATATGATACTTTAGAAGAACTTAATATTAATGAAGACATTGTATTAAAAGTTTTAAATTCTTCCGAAGTAAAAGGTTTAGTGGGAGATGTTACTGGTAAAGTAGCGGAATATTTCTTAGAAGGTAAAGACCAAAAGTTAATTGATGCCGATAATATAACCTCTATTATTGGGGGAGTAATGGATGATATCAACGAAACTAAATTATATAATTTTACCGAAAAAGAAAAGAATGATATTTTAGATAGTATTAAAAAAGGTATTGAAGAAAATGAGGAATTATTACCAGATACTAGTATTTTAGAAGATACTTTAACGGAAGAAGAACAACAAGACTTAGAAATATTAAGATTTATCTTTGGAGGAGAATTATTTACTTATATTTTAGTTGGTAGTTTAATTACCTTTGGTTTAATTGTTGTCTTATCTTTAAAGAAAGCGAAATGGGTAAAGATAACTTCATCTACTATTTTAGCCTCAGGTACTCTTATGGCTATTTTGATGCTTATCTTACTTGTAGGTACCAAACTATTAGGAACAGAATATAGTTATGTTGTTGATATTATTAAAATGATGCCAATATTTGGTTTAAAAGTAGCCGTTGTAATTATTATTTTAATGATTGCTATCCTTGTTACTTATCATTTAATTAATAAACATAAAAATATTACTAATAATAATTAAAATAACTTCAATAGTTATTTTTTTTTTGGTATAATTATTATGAGGTTAGATATGGAATATTTAGACAGTTTAAATAAAGAACAAAAAGAAGCAGTTATGCATATTGATGGCCCATGTCTAGTAGTAGCGGGGGCTGGTTCTGGTAAGACTAAAGTTCTTACGACCAGAATTGCTTATCTTATTGATAAAGGTATTTATAGTAGTCATATTTTAGCGATTACTTTTACAAATAAAGCTGCGAAGGAAATGAAAGAAAGAGTTGGAAAACTGACCTCAAATAGTTATGCTTTTGTAGGGACTTTCCATTCTTTTGGGTTAAGAATAATTAAAGAAAATTATGAGGTAATGGGCTTAAAGAAAAATTTTACTATCATCGATTCGGATGATGTTTTAACCATTATTAAAAAAGTTATGAAAGAAAAAGGGATGGATGTAAGGGAAATATCGCCCTCTTATGTAAGAAATAGAATAAGTTTTATTAAAAATGAAATGTTAAGTGCAAGTGATATAGCTAAATATTTTTTAAGTGATATTGAGAAGAAGGCTGCCGAAGTTTATTTTGAATATGAAAAAACTTTAAGAAAAAATAATGTTATTGATTTTGATGATTTATTAAAATTACCAGTAGAGTTATTTCAAGCCCACGAAGATATTTTAGATTTATATCAAGAAAAATATCAATATATTTTGGTAGATGAATATCAAGATACCAATGAAGTGCAATATAAAATGATTAAACTTTTAGCCAGTAAATATCGGAATATCTTTGTCGTTGGAGATCAAAACCAAGCCATTTATGGTTTTAGACAAGCTAATTATAAAAATATTTTAAATTTTGAAAAAGATTATCCGGATGCCGAAGTCTATGTTTTAAATCAAAATTATCGGAGTACAACCACCATTTTAAACGCGGCCAATTCGGTTATTAAAAATAATGTGGAAAGAAAAGAAGTTAATTTATTTAGTGAACTTGGGGAAGGTGTCAAGGTTAAATATTTAAAATGTAAAACGGGTTTAGATGAAGCGAATTTAATTATTAAAGAAATAGATAAATTACTTTCTATAGGTTATCAAAAGAAAGATATAGCTATCTTTTATAGAACTAATGCCCAATCCCGGATTTATGAAGAGGCTTTAATTAAGAATGGTTTACCTTATAAAGTAGTAGGTAGTTTTTACTTCTATAAAAGAAAAGAAATTAAGGATTTAATATGTTACTTAAAATTAATTGCCAATACTGATGATGATGTCTCTCTTTTAAGAGTTATTAATGAACCAAAAAGAGGCATTGGGGCTAAATCAATTGAAGGTTTAACAGGAAAAGCGAGAAGAGAAAACACTTCTATTTTTGAGGCCATCGATGGTGGTAAAGAACAAGATTTTAAAAATATGATTTTAGATATCCAAAAAGAAAGTGAGAATTTATCTTTAACAGAATTAATTGATTTAGTGTTAGAAAAAAGTAAAATGAAAGAAGAGTTAGAGAAAGTTCATACCCTAGAAGCTGACATAAGACTGGAAAACTTAATGGAATTTAGAAGTATAACTGAAAACTATCAAAATGTTACCGGTAGTGTTAATTTACAAGACTTCTTAGAGGAAGTAAGTTTAATCGCGGACATTACGGAACATAAAGAAGAAAATGATGAAATAACTTTAATGACTTTTCATTCCGCTAAAGGGTTAGAATTTAAAGTGGTCTTTATGGTGGGCATGGAAGATGGTCTTATGCCTCATATGAATGCTTTCGATGAAGAAAACGGGATTGAAGAAGAAAGAAGACTTTGTTATGTGGGGATAACAAGAGCCAAAGAAAGATTATATTTAACTAATGCGAAGATGAGAATGCTTTATGGTAAAGAAATGTTTAATGTTCCTTCAAGATTTATTTCCGAAATTGACCCTAAATATTTAGAAGTAAGTGGCGAAGAAGAAAAGATAAATAAAGAAAGTTATTATACCGAAAATAGTGAAGAATGTGATTATAAAAACGGAGATGTTGTTACGCATTTAACCTATGGAAGAGGTGTTGTTATTTCCGTTGATGACCGGTTTGTCAGTGTGGCTTTTAATAAACAATACGGTATTAGAAAATTCTTAAAAAACTATAAAGGATTAAAGAAAGGATAAAAAGATGAAAAAAGATTTAACATTATTAGTATTAGCGGCTGGAATGGGTAGTCGTTTTGGTGGTTTAAAACAAATTGAACCTGTTGGACCTAATGGTGAATTTATCATTGATTATAGTATTAAAGATGCTATTCTAGTTGGTTTTAATAAAGTGGTTTTTGTAATTAAGGAAGAAAACTATGAAATATTTAAAAGTACCATTGGTAAACATATTGAAGATAAAATTAAAGTAGAGTATGTTTTTCAAGATAATAAAAATGTGCCTGAAGGGATAAATATTCCAAAGAACAGAGTAAAACCATTAGGAACTGCCCATGCTTTGTATTCGGCTAAAGATGTGATAAAAGAAAATTTTGCTGTTATAAATGCGGATGATTTTTATGGAAGAGAAGGACTTAAAGAAGCCGCTAACTATTTATTAACTTGCGCGAGTGATGAATATGCCATTATTGGTTATAAAGTAGGTAATACTTTAAGTGAAAATGGTTCTGTTAAAAGAGGAGTAGTCTTTGAAAGTAATGGCTATTTAGATAAATTAGTGGAAAGTGAAGTATATCTAAAAGATGATAAAATTATGGCTCGTCCTTTAGATAAGGAAGAATCTTTCGAAATAAACTTTGATACTTTAGTATCGATGAATTTATTTTGTTTAACACCTAGAATATTTCCTTATTTAGAAAAAAGCATTAAGGATTTTTTCTTAAATAATGATCTGGCTACTACTGAGTGGTTAGCCCCTAATGTGGTATTTGAAAGTGCTAAAGAGATGAATAAAAAAGTTAAAGTTATAAAAACTAATAGTAAACATTATGGTATTACTTATAAAGAAGATTTAGATAGCTTAAAAAGAGGTATTCAAAAAGAAATAGAAGTTGGCACTTATAAAAAAGATTTGTGGGGATGATTATGAAAGAAAAAGAGAGAATAAAAGAACTTGTTGATTTATTAAATCAGGCGAATTATAAATACTTTGTTTTAGATAATCCCGAAATAACGGACCAAGAATATGATAAATATTTAAGAGAACTTATTAATTTAGAAGAAAAGTATCCCGAATATGTTTTACCAGATAGTCCCAGTAAAAGAGTTGGGGGAGAGGTTTTAGATAAGTTTTCCAAAATTACTCATAAAATACCGATGCTTAGTTTAGGAAATGTCTTTAATGAAGATGAAGTAAGAGATTTTGATGCCAGAATTAAAAAAATGGGTATTAATCCCGAATATGTTTGTGAACTTAAGATTGATGGTTTATCTGTTTCTTTAATTTATGAAAAAGGTATCTTAAAAAGTGGAGCCACCAGAGGTGATGGTACCGTTGGTGAAGACATCACCCATAATGTTAAAACTATTAAAGTAATTCCTTTAAAGTTAAAAGAGCCTATCGATATTGAAGTTCGGGGCGAAATATACATGGATAAAAAAACTTTAGAGAAATTAAATAAAGAAAGAGAAATAGAAGGACTTCCTATTTTACAAAATGTAAGAAATGCCGCCGCCGGTAGTGTTAGACAATTAGATTCCAAAGTGGCTGCGAAAAGAAATTTAAATAACTGGATTTATCATTTACCTAATCCCCTAGATTATGGTATTACAACCCATATGGAAGCTTTAGATTATATGCAAAAATTAGGTTTTAAAGTAAATCCTAATAATAGACTTGTTAAAAATATTGATGAAGTAATTGATTTTATAAAGGAATATACCACTAAAAGAGATACGCTTCCTTATGAAATAGATGGCATAGTTATTAAAGTTAATAATATTTATGAACAACAAGAACTAGGATTTACCGCCAAATATCCAAGATGGGCCACAGCTTATAAATTTGTGGCTAGTGAAGTCTTGACTAAACTTAATGATATAATTTTTACGGTCGGAAGAACGGGAAAGATTACCCCAAATGCGATGCTTGATCCCGTCTTAATTATGGGCTCAACTATTAGAAAAGCCACTTTACATAATGAAGATTACGTTAATAGTTTAGACCTTATGATTGGAGATATAGTAAGTGTTCATAAAGCGGGCGATGTTATTCCGGAAGTAACGGGTAGTGTTAAAGAAAGAAGAACAGGAATAGAAAAGCCATTTGTGATGATTAGTGAATGTCCTATTTGTCATACTAAACTTATTAAAAAAGAAGGCCAAGTCGATTATTATTGTCCAAACGATAAATGTCCGGCCCGAGGTATTGAAGCATTAATTCATTTTGCTTCTAGAGATGCCATGAATATTGATGGCCTAGGTGATGAAATAATTGAGGATTTCTTTAATGAAGGATTTTTATCTTCTATTACCGATTTTTATCATTTAAAAGAACACGAAGAAGACATTCTAACTTTAGAAGGCTTTGGTAAAAAGAGTTTAGAAAATATTTTAAATGCCGTTGAAAATAGTAAAAATAATAGTTTAGAAAAATTATTATTTGGTTTAGGAATAAGTGGTGTTGGTAGTAAGACAGCTAAACTTTTAGCTAGTTATTATGAAAATATTGATAATTTAATGAATGCCTCGGTTGAAGAATTATTAACTATTAAAGATATTGGCGATATTCTTGCTCAAAGTATTTATGATTATTTTAAAGAAAATAGAAACCTTATTGATAAATTAAAGATGTTAGGTATCAATATGGAATATCATGGCGTAAAAAAGAAAACTAATGAGTTTATTACGAATAAAAAATTTGTTATGACCGGAGCAATTTCCTTTATGTCTCGTGATGAAATAAAAAGTTTAATTGAAGAGTATAGTGGTACTTTCTCCGAAAGTGTTAGTAAAAAGACTGATGTAGTTATCGTGGGAACTGACCCCGGTAGTAAATATGATAAAGCAAGAGAACTTGGTATTACTATTTGGAACGAAGAACAATTTAAAAGTGTTATAGACAAATTAAAAGAAGGCGAGTAACCTTCTTTATTTGTTATATTCTTTACATTTTTCTTCTAATAATGGATAATTACAACATCTTTCACGTACGTTTTTAGGAAGTTTATCATTTTTATATAGATTATATAAAATTAATGATTTATCTAAAACTTCTTTTCTGTGTTGGGTAAGCCAACGTAATTGCTTTTGAAGTAATATCAATCTAAATTCTTCCTTTTCATTAGTAGGTTTCTTATTTAAGTCAAATTCTTGATAATTATTTTTAGTTACCGGTATCATATTATTAAAATTAATAACACCATTTTCACCATCATCAATTTTTAATAAATCTAGTGAATTTTTTAATTTCTTGTGTTTTGGTTTTGGACTAGAAAGTGGTGCAAAATATTCACAATTTTTCACCATAAACAAAACACCAATAAAAGGTCTTAAGTCCTTACTACCAGCATTATAAGGAACACGATAATCATACTTTCTTAAATAGTCACAATAATCAGAACCTACTTTTACAATTTTAAATTTTTTATAATCATTTTTTTTCATAAAGTTTATTATAACGCATTTTATAGAAAAATAAAAGGTTAGAGTAAGTTCTCTAACCATCTTTTTTAGTTGCCATATATAGGGCTGGCTTCACCCACTTTGTTAGTTGCCATATATAGGGCTGGCTTCACCCGCTTTGTTAGTTGCCATATATAGGGCTGGCTTCACCCACTTTTTTAACTACATAAGTAGCATATTTATTATATGCAATTTTTACATAAATATTTCACTTATGTGTAGATAATATACCACAAATAAGGAAAAATGTCCAATATTTCAGTAAAATTTATTTAAAAAAGGTTAGAGTAGAGTTCTCTAACCATTCTTTAGGTGTTAAATATAGTGCTGGATTTACTGACATTTATAATATTTAATATTTTCCAAAAGTATAACAATTTTTAATAAATTTCTTTTATATATCTAACAATATCTTCATCACTTATGTTAAGAATTAATATAAGTTTTCTTAATGTTTCAAATGAAGGCCTACTTTTTTCTTTTTCAATTCTTTGCATTTGCCTCCAAGTAATGTCAAGTTTTTCTGCCAGTTGTTCTTGGGTTAATCCAGCCTTTAACCTATATTCTTTAAATAACAATTTATCACCTCGTATTTATTATGTCATTTTATGTCTTGCTTTGTTATGGTATTTAATATCATATTTTTCTCTTGTTTTTTGATTAAATATAATTTATAATAAATATGACATATAATATCATAAAAGAATAATAAAATGTTATTTTTATATGTGTTCATTATTCGGTATTAGCAACACACAAAAAGGAGGTAAAATGTTAAAAAATTTAGAAAATAAAAAAATATATATTGTGATAATAATTCTTTCTATTGTTGTATTTGTAACTTTATTTAAATTAGTATTGAAAGATACTCATGCTTATTATAATTATGAGAGTGGATGGACACCAATATTTACCGGTAAAGTTGGAAACTTTGCTGGAGGGGGAGAAGGAGTTAAACAGGGACCAGTAAATGAAGAAAGTGATGTTAATGTAATATTTTATACTCAAGTATCAAGTGATACTAAAAAATATAAAGAAAGAAAATTTATGCCAATCGGAGGTTATGTTTTAAATAGTGAAGCATCTAATTGTTATCCAGCAAAGGGTAATGAAGTAACATATGA
>CANRGQ010000006.1 GCA_947630195.1 uncultured Bacilli bacterium | reverse complement strand
TTTCGGTGCGTTTTATTTTTTTATCCTTTTTTAAACCTTTTATTTTTCGTACTTTATTCAACTAAGGAATTTATACAAAATAATATGTTATTATATATTATGGGAGGAATTATGAAAGAATATATTATTTTTTATGATGAAATAATAAAATATTTAGAAAAAAATTATAATAAAATAGAAAATGATGGAAGTACAAGAATAAATACTTTAAAATCACTTTTAAAAAAATATATTAGAACTATAAAAACTATAAAAATATTAGATATTAATAATTATTATAAAGAAGGGGATATTCTTGTTAGAACACTTGTAGAAATGGTTATAAATATTGGTTATTTAGAACTTGATGCCAATGAAAATTATGAAAGATATAATTTATTTGCGGATTATGAATTATATGATTATATTGAACTAAATTGTAGTATTACTAATCAAGATATAAATGACGTAAAAAATATTGATATTATAAAAAATAATCATAATTTATATCTTAAAAAATATGGTAAAAAATCTAATTGGTCAGGTTTAAATATTAAAGATCAAGCTATAAAAGTAGATAAAGAATTAAAAAACATTAATAAAATAATGTCATTTGAAAAGATGTATAATATTATTTATAAGTACATATGCTTTAATTCTCACAATTCAGGAGTTGTTAGTAAATATTATGAATATTTAAATTTAGATGCAAGTGAATTAGAATTTAATTTATACAATATTAATAATATTGTTATTATAACCGCTATATTAACTAGATATTGTTTAAATGATATATTTAAAGAATCAACAGATGTTTTTGAAAAATTTGATAGTTATTTGGGAAAGATGCTAAATAATAAATAAAATGTTTTAATTAAAAAATTATCTATAATTTGATAAGAATATTATAGTTTTATTTGATTTTTAATAGCTTGCCATTATATTTTTCTTTAAATTCCTTATACCATGGCATTTGTTTTACACTATCTTCAATAAAACTCAATTCATTTTTTTGAAAATTTATTTTTATTAAATCACTATCAAACATTTTATGATGATTTCTACATAAACATATTCCATTTTCTGGGTTATCGCTACCATTTTCATATACAGGTTTTATATGTGCTGCTTCTAAAATTTTTACTTCATTGCATCGACAAATGGCACATTGATTTTTATATCTTTTAAGCACTTTTTTTCTAAATTTTGCATCTCTATTATATGATTCTGAAGTTCTTTTAAGTCTTTTATGATCACATGTATATTTATCTATTTCATTTGAAGAATCTTCCATATTATTATCAGATTCAAATTCAAATAATTCATATATATCATCTATTACATCAAGTAATACTTTAAAATCCATTGCAAGTATTTTTTCACGTGGATTATTGGTCTTACCATTTATATGTCTAATTATAGTATTTATTTCATCCTTTTTTGGAAGAATATTATCCCAACTATATTTTGATAAAGATTGAGTTTTTATATAATGATTTTCTTTTCTTTGATTTTCTAAATTCCATAATACTGTTATGTTTTTTTTAACATTTAATAAAATGAAAATATTAGCTTTTTTATAATTTGGTTTCCTACAACACATGCTGATTTTTTCGGGATTTCCTAGTGAGTAAGCTATATCATTATCATAATAATCTAATATTTTTTTTAATTTTTCTAATAAATCATTTTTCATCCTTAATTACCTCTTTTTTTATTAAAACTTTATGATACAATTATACTACATAATATAGATATTTTATATATTTTTATTATTTTTTTGTTCCGCCCGACACCGTTCGACAAATTATTTGAGTTTTGAATGTTATAATACGTTCTCAAAAGGAGAGATACACATGCAAGAAGAAAAATATTTGCAAGAAATAAGAAGTCTAATTATAAATAATAATGCCGATATAATAGTTAGAAATTTTAAAAATAACTATGAAGACTTAATGACAAAATGGAACATCGGAAAAATACTTGTGGAGGCCCAAGGAGGAGAAAAGAGAGCAAAATATGGAAGTGAACTTATTAAAAAATTGGGTATTATTTTAGAAAAAGAATTTGGTAAAAGTTATTGTAAAAGAAATTTAGTAATAATAAGAAGATTTTATATATCTTTTCCAATTGCGAACGCAGTGCGTTCGCAATTAACTTGGACACATTATAAAACCATATTACCTATTAAAAATGAAAATGAGAGAAATTATTATATTAATCAAGTTATACTTAATAATTTATCAAGTAGAGAGTTAATAAAAGAAATAAAAAATAAATCTTTTGATAGATTATCTTATACTGATAAAAATAATATTAAGTTAATAGATAGTACTAATAATTTACCAATATCTATTAGTGATATGATTAAAGATCCAATAATACTGGAAACTGACAAAGATTTAAATGCTATAAATGAAGAATCTATTCATAAATTACTAATTGAATCAGTAGAAAATAGATATTTAGAATTAGGAACAGGTTTTGCTTTAGTAGGTCATGAATATAAAATAACGGCATATGATAAAACTTATAAAATAGATTTATTATTCTTTAATTATAAACTTAATTGTTTTGTCGTAGTGGAAGTTAAAAACAAAGAAGTATTACCTAAAAATATTGGTCAGATAGAATTTTATACCAAATTAATAGATGATGAAATAAAAGAAGAATACAATAATAAAACTATAGGTATAATTATAGTTAAAAAGAAAAATAAATTAGTAGTGGATTATTATACCAGTAAAGATAATATCTATCTTACTATTTTTAAAATAATAAATACTAATGATAAGATATTAATGTAGGTTATATGAATAAAAAAAGAACAAGGTACGGGATCTATCTCCGTAGCAAGTTCTTTTCTAGAAACAATATAACATAATCAATTTAAAATGTCAAAATATTAATTAAAATAATAATAAATAATAAAAAACATATTATTAAGTGGAGGATAATATGTTTTTTAATGATATACATACAAGAATTAGATTTGTTTTTATTGTTATATTAATTGCTTTATTATTAATAATTGGGAAAGTATTTTATATTCAAGTATTCTCTTATAATAAATTAAGTAAAATAACCGAAGATTTATGGAGTAGAAAGATGACTATTAATGCTCCAAGAGGAGATATAGTTGATCGAAATGGTAATATTCTAGCTACTAGTTTAGTAACTACAACTATTTATGTTGTCCCTAATCAAATTAAAGATAAAGAGAAAGTATCTAAAGATATAGCTAATATTCTTGGTTGTGATTATGAAGATGTTTATAAATATGTATCTAAACATAGTAGTATGGAAATAATTAGAAAAGGAATGGATTTATCTAGTGAAGTAGCAGATCAAATAGAGGCTTTAGGATATGATGGTGTCTATTTAGTAGTGGATTCTAAAAGATATTATCCTTATGGCGAAACTTTAGCCCATATTATTGGTTTTGTGGGAAGTGATAATCAAGGGTTATCAGGACTAGAACTTACTTATGATAAATATTTAAAAGGGACTAATGGAGAACTTAAATATTATAGTGATGGTAAAGGTAATAAATTGGAAATACCCGATAGTTATGTGGCCCCAACAAAAGGAATGACTCTAGAGTTATCTTTAGATATTGAACTAGTTAAAGCCTTAGATAATGAACTTAATAATGCGATGGATAAATATAATGCCGAAAATGCTTTAGGCATTGTAATGCGCCCTAAAACAGGGGAAATCTTGGCTATTGGTAGTTTACCTTCATTTAATCCGGATAATTATCAAGATTATAGTATTGAAACTATTAATCGTAACTTACCCATTTGGAAAACATATGAACCAGGTTCGACATTTAAAATTATAACTTTAGCGGCTTCAGTTGAAGAAAAGACTGTCGATTTAGAAAAAGATACATTTACGGATACGGGAGCCATAACAATTGATGGAGGAACTCTTCATTGTTGGAAACATGGAGGGCATGGAACCCAAACTTTCTTAGAGGTAGTAGAGAATTCTTGTAATCCCGGATTTGTTGTTTTAGGAAACAAACTTGGTGTTGATAAGTTAATGAGTTATATTAGAAACTTTGGCTTTGGAGAAAAAACGGGAATTGACTTAAACGGGGAAGGTAATGGAATTTTATTTAAAAATGAAAATATGGGACCTTTAGAACTAGCCACAACAGCTTTTGGTCAAGGAATAAGTGTTACTCCAATTCAACAAATAACGGCTGTATCGGCGGTTATTAACGGGGGATTTTTAAATACTCCTTATGTCGTATCTTCCATAATTGATAGTAGTTCTAATTCCATTGTCTATGAAAATAAAGTTAAAACTAAAAGAGAAGTTATAAGTAGAGAGACATCAGCAACCGTTAGATATGCTTTAGAAAGTGTGGTTGCTAATGGGACGGGAAGAAATGCCTATATTGAAAATTACCGCGTTGGAGGTAAAACTGGAACGGCTCAAAAAGTAAAAGATGGTAAATATATGGTTGGTAATTATATTTTATCTTTTATTGGCTTTTTACCAGCATCAGACCCGGAAGTTATTGTTTATGTGGCGGTCGATAATCCGAAAGGTGTAACACAATATGGCGGAACTGTTTCGGCTCCTATTGCGAGAAGTATTATGTTATCTTCCATTGAAACTTTAGGAATTAAAGAAACTGATGGAGGCATGTTAAAAGAATATAATTATTTGGATGTCAAATATTATAAGCTTCCGGATGTTGTGGGAATGACTAAAGAAAATGCTACAAAGACATTAAAAGATTTTAAAGTAAAATATACAGGAAGTGGGGATAAAGTAGTTTATATGTCACCATCTGCTAATACTTTTCAAAGTGTGGATACGACAATAACCTTACTTCTTAATTAGGCTTATTTATGATATAATTAAGTTTAAGAAATGGAGATGATAGATATGAATGCAGAAAAAATAAAAAAAGAATTAATTATGCAAAAAAATTCTAAGTTTAAAGGTAATATCTATCATTATTCCCAAGTTAATTTTGCTTATAATTCTAATAAAATAGAAGGCAGTCACTTAACCGAAGATGAAACAGAAGAAATATTTTCGACAGATTCTTTTATTCCTAAAAATGGTGAAGCGATAAAAATTGATGATTTAATTGAAATGAAAAATCATTTTAAATTATTTGATTATACCTTATCTATAATAGATGAAGAATTATCGAAAGAAATAATGTTAAAAATGAATTTAATTTTAAAAAAGGGTACTAGTGATGAAGAAAATCCTAGATATAATGTTGGGGGATTTAAAATAATACCTAATAAGATAGGACTTATTAATGAAGTAGATACTACAAGTCCAATGGATGTATCTCATGATTTAGATGTTCTTTTAGAAGAATATCATAAAATAAAGAAAGTAAATATTGAAGATATTATTGAATTTCATTATCGTTTTGAACGTATTCATCCTTTTGGGGATGGTAATGGAAGGGTTGGTAGAATGATTATGTTTAAAGAATGCTTAAAAAATAATATTATGCCTTTTATAATATTAGATAGAGATAAAGCATATTATATGAGAGGATTAAAAAATTATAAAACGGATAAAATGTTTTTAATTGATACGATTAAACATGAACAAGATTTATATGAGAATGTGGCTCAAGAAATGTTAGATTTTAAAATAGAAGAAGTAAATTAGACAGTTGTTGACTGTCAAATAGAATGGTTTAATTTAAAAGGTATTGTAATATGTTGTATAATAATAAAGAGGTGAAGAACTTATGTTGATTCTAGCCAAAGCCGCGATGGCCATGATGTTGGGGTTTATTTTAGCAATTGCTAGTGGGTTAGTATTTATACCTATTTTAAAGAAACTTCATGTTGGTCAAATGGTGAGTAGAGAAATAAATAAAAGACATTTAGTAAAAGAAGGAACACCTACAATGGGAGGAATTATCTTTATTTTTCCGGTTATTCTTTCTTTAATTTTATTATATATAAATAAATCAATTGAAATGAGTTATAATTTAGGTATTTTAATTTTTGTCTTTCTTGCTTATGCTGTCCTCGGTGGAATAGATGACTATCTTAAAATAAAGTATAAAAATAATGCGGGATTAAGTATTGTTACAAAATTTTTAATTCAGATGATTATTGCCCTTGTGTTCTTTTATTTCTTTATGATTAGTGGGGGATCTTCTACCTTACAATTTACCGCTTTAAATTTAGTTATCCCTTTAGGTTGGATGTTTGGAATCTTTATTTTATTCCTACTTGTAGGCACTACTAATGCGGTTAATATAACGGATGGTTTAGATGGTCTAGCATCAGGACTTAGTGCAATTGCCTTTTTAGCCTATGGAATTATTTCTTGGAATTGTGGTTGGCTCGAAGGTTATCAAGAAATAGCAATTTTCTGCTTTTTAACAGTAGGGGCTTTACTCGGATTTTTAGTTTTTAATTCTCATCCTGCTCATGTTTTTATGGGCGATTTAGGATCTCTATCTTTAGGAGGAGCCTTAGCGACAATAGCTATTTTAACTAGACACGAATTATCTTTAGCTATTATTGGAGGAGTATTCGTTATTGAAACATTGAGTAGTTTAATTCAAATAATCGGTATTAGACGGTTTAATAAAAAAGTCTTCTTAAAAGCCCCGCTGCATCATCATTTTGAAGAATTAAAGTGGAGTGAAAGTGATATCGTTAAATTATTCTATGTTGTTGGTTTACTACTTGCTATGGCCGCGATTACTTACGGTGTTTGGTTATAAAAAAATATATTAGGGGGTAAAATATTTGAAAAGGGGTCTAAATAAAACATTATTAATAGCAGTCTTAGTGATTGCTATTTTTGGTCTTTTAATGATTTATTCGGCTAGTTTTGTCTGGTCAGAGTTTAAGTTTCATAATCCTTATCATTTTGTAATTATGCAAGGAATATTCTTTCTTGTCGGTTTAGTTTTAATGTTTGCTTTAGCCAAAATAGATTATCATATTTATTATAAATATGCCAATGTTATTTTAATAGTTTGTGCCATTTTGCTTATGTTAGTTTTAATTCCCGGAATTGGTAGTGTTCGAAATGGCAGCCGGAGTTGGTTTGGCATCGGTTCTTTAGGTATTCAACCCTCAGAATTTGCCAAAGTTGGTTTAATAATTTATGTTTCTAAATATTTAACTAATAATGCTAAAATAATGAAAAGTATTAAAAAAGGTGTTCTTCCTATTCTAGGAGTTATTGGGCTGTTTTTTCTTTTAATTATGTTAGAGCCTGATTTTGGTAGTGCCATGGTTATTGTTCTTACTTTAGTTGTTTTAATCTTTGTAAGTGGTGTCGATATTTCTTTCTTTTTAAAAATTGGTTTATTTGGTCTTTTAGGCATAGTGGGTATTATTATCGCGGCCCCTTATCGGATGAAAAGAATAGTAAGTTTCTTAAATCCGTGGAGTGATCCTTTAGGTAGTGGTTACCAAATACTGCAAAGTTTATATGCGATAGGTCCAGGAGGTTTAATTGGTCAAGGTTTATTTAATTCCCGTCAAAAATATTTTTACTTACCCGAACCCCAAACCGATTTTATCTTTTCTATTATTAGTGAAGAATTAGGTTTTCTAGGGGTTTTAATTGTCACTAGTTTATTTTTCTTAATCTTCTATGAAGGGATATCTATTTCTTTAAAAGCTAAGGATTTATTTGGTAAATATTTAGCTTTTGGTATTTCTTTTGGTTTAATTATTCAAGCTAGTCTAAATTTAATGGTTGTCGTGGGTTTAATTCCGGTTACCGGTGTAACTTTACCTTTTCTTAGTTATGGGGGAAGTAGTTTACTTGTTAGTATGGCGATGATTGGTATTTTACTAAACATTTCCCAAAATAGTTAAATGATGATATAATATATCAAAGGTTGGTGAAAGTTTTGAATAATAATGAATATTTAGTTGATTTATCATTATATAAACTATTTTATTTAGTTTGTCAAAATGGCAGTTTTTCCAAAACAGCGGAAGTTTTAGGATTAACGCAACCAAGTGTCAGTTATAATATCAAAAAATTAGAAGATGAATTAGGAGTTAGTCTTTTTGAAAGAGGAAGTAGTTTAACTATGACTCCCGAAGCTGAAGAATTATTACCTTATGTAGAAGAAGCTTTGAATAGTTTAAAAAATGGCGAAAGAAAAATTAATGATTTAATTAATTTAAAAAGAGGTCAAATAACTATTGGTATTCCTTCTCATGTTGGGGTATTTTTACTTACAGATTTAATTAAAAAATTTAATAAAAATTATCCTAATATTAAAATAAAAGTTATCTGTAAAACGACTAAAGAATTATTTAGATTAATTAATTTAAATGAATTGGATATCTTGATTGATTGTTCTCCTTTAGAAGAAACCACTAACAATTTTGTTATTAAAAGAATAGCTAAAGAAAAATGTGCTTTTGCCTGTAATTATAAAAACACAGAATTACTGGGAAGAAAAGTAGACATTAAAGAAATGGCAAAGTATCCTTTAATTGTTCCTTTAAAATCTTCTAGTAGTACCAAAAGTTTAGTTTCTGTTTTTGATTGTTATAATGTTTCCTTTGATCCTAGTTTTGAAATTGCCACTAGTGATATGATTGCCGAAATGGTCGATCAAGAATTAGGAATAGGATTCTTATTTGAAAAAACGATTGGTAAATATCCATCTTTAAGAAAAATTGAGGTCAACTGTGAATTTCCTACTTTTGATATCTTCTTAGTTTATAAAGAAAAATTACTTTCGACTACAGCTCAAGAATTTATTAGATTTATTAGTAAAACCAAGTTATAAAAAAATTTTATAGGAGTTATAATCAATATTTAATTGATTTATAGCTCTGTTTTTTATATACTACTTATAAAAGAGGGATGAAAATGGGAAAATTTAATGTAGGTTGGGGAATTACAAATTCCTGCAATATGAACTGTAAGTTTTGTTACAGTAAAGAAACTAGACAAGATACTAAAGATATTACTTTAGTTGATTGGATTAATTTTATTGATCAAAATCATGAGTACATTGATTCTATTAATTATGGAACAGGGGAGAATGCTTTAAGCGATGATTTTTTCACCTTTATTGGTTATGTTAGAGATAATTATCCTAATATTACACAATCATTAACGACTAATGGTTATATATCTGAAAGAGTTAAAAATAATCCTAAATATTATGAAATATACCAAAAAAGTATTGATGAAGTAGATGTTTCTTTGGATTTTTATATTCCTTCTTGCCATAATTATTTTCGGGGCCAACCTAAAGCTTATGAATGGGCCATTAATACTTTAAAAATGTTAAAAGAAGATTATAAAAAAGCCACCATTGTCTTTGTCGGTTTTGAAGAAACTATGACTAAAGATAATATTGATGGCTTATTTGCTATTGCTAAAAAGTACGATGCTTTAGTAAGATTAAATATCTATCGACCAGTTAGTGAAAGTGAGGAAATAAATCAAAAATTTATTTTAAGCTATCATACTTTAATTAAGATGATTGAATATATTTATCATAAGTATAAAGTAGTATCTTTAAGTGATAGTCTCCTTGGAAATATTTATACTAAAGGTTTAGATATTAAAGAAAATACCGGTATTGATAGTATTAGAATATTACCTGATGGTAGTATTTGTCCATCGACTTATTTAATTACGGATAAGTACAGGAAAGATTATAATATTAAAGATGGTAAAGTATTATCTAGAATAAAATTTAATGATTTTGTTGAAGCACCAATTCCAGAAAAATGTGCGGATTGCGCTATAAAAAATCAATGTAAAGGAGGGGTATATGATCGAAGAATACTTTGGTATGGTACTTTAGAAGAAAGAGATCCTTATTGTCCATTTAACAATAATGATGATATTTCGAAAGAACAATTTAAAGTTTTAAAAAGAGAAAGAGTATCAGTTCATGATGGTTATTTACCAACAATGTTCTTTAAAAATTAGGAGGTCTTAAATGTTAGAGGAGTTTAAACCCGAAATTGCGATTATTTTACGAAGTGATGAAGTTATTAAAAAATTTAAATTAAAAAGAGTTACTATTAATACTTCTTTTGGACCAGTTCATAGATGTTATATTGGTTATATTTATAAGGTTCCGGTTTTAATTATCTATGGGAGATTTAATGGGGAAAAAGTTCCCTCTAATCAAATTAATTTTGAACAAACAATTGAGGCTGTTAAAAATGCCGGTGTAAATAAATTAATTGGTACTTTTGTAGTAGGGGGTATTAATCCAGAAAAACCTCAAGGTAGTGTTTATGTTTTAGGAGATTTAGTCGGTGCTGGTAATTATAATATTAATTGGAATCAAAATAATTCTTTTCATAATGCTGAAATGTATAATCCCTTTTGTAGTACTTTAACAAGTAAACTTAAAGAAGCTGCCAGAAAAATGCCTTTTCCCGTTAAAGAAGATGCTATTTATGTTTCATTTTATGGCTACCCTCGAATTGAAACGAAAGCTGAACTTAACTTTTATAACCAAATGGGTTGGGATATTGTTGGCCAAACTTGTGATCCTGAAGCTACTTTTGCCCGGTTAAATCAAATATGTTATGCCGGAGTAGCGGTGCAAATTGATGATCCCATTGGAAGAGGCGAATACATAAATAAATTAGAAACTTCTAAAAAGGCTAAGGCTTATGTTGAGGATATTAAAAGTTGTCGAAAAAGGACAACGCAAATAATTTTACAATTTTTAAAAGATTATCAAAAATATGATTGTCATGTTTGTTCAAAAATGGCTAGGAAGAATAAAAATTTCCGAGAATTTCCTGATGAATTTTATGAATAGGAGGTATATATGAAAGTGTTTTTGGCTATGCCATATTCTATATTATGTGATAAAAATTATGAAGTAAAGGAAGAATACAAAGATTTTTTCATCAAATTAACAAACGAACTTAAAAAAATAAACTGTGAATATTTTTTAGCTCATGAAAGAGAAAATTGGGGAAAGAAATATAGTAATGCTAAAGAAAGTACTTTGATTGATTATGAAACGATTAAAAATGTTGATTTAGTTTGTATGATTCCTGGTATTCCTTATTCGGGAGGAGTACATGTGGAATTAGGTTGGGCTTCAGCAAATAAAAAAGATTTAAAAATATTTTTAAAAAGAAATAGTTATTATTCGCCCATGGTAACAGGTATATCTTGTTTAACTAATACGGATTATATTTATTATGATAATGATTATAGTGATGAATTAATTGCTTTAATTATTAAAGAAATAAAAGAATTTAAAGAAGGGAATGATTATAAAAATGTTATCTGAAATAGAACTTAAAATTAAAGATTATGCTACTTTATTAGTTTATACAAATTCTGCTAAAATAAGAAATAAATTAGTTGATTTAAAATCTTCAATTAGACATACAATTCCGATAACGGAAGTTTATGATAAGGAAGTTTCTTCTCATGATATAAAGTATCATAATGCTATAGTAATTAATAATAGCCCTAATTCTTATATGCATTATGATAAAGAAAATAATGTAGCTATTTTAAATACTAATGAAGATATTTTAAGATTTCCGGATTTAATTTATATTGCTCTTACTATGTTTTCTCAAATCTTAGCCTTGAAAAAAATATTCTTACTTCATAGTTCATCTTTAAGACATTCCTCTCAAAATGGGATTGTTTTAGTGGGAGATGCTAATGCGGGTAAAACTAGTTTAGCCTATGAATTAATGTCGAAGTTTGATTGTCAGTTAATATCTAATGATCATTCTTTAATTGGTATAGAAGATGATAAAGTCAAAATTTTAGGGGGTACTAAAGACATCCAAATGCGTCTTGGGGCTATTCAAAAGTTTTTTCCCGAGTTATATCAAAAAATAAATATTGAATCTGATGATGTTTGGAATAAAAAAGTAATTGTTAATGATTATATTAAGGAAGATTTAATTCTTCCAAGTAAGAGTGATACCTCAATATTAAGTGATGTTTATAGTATCAATACCATCGATTATGGATCTTCTTTTATAAGAAGAAAACCAGAAGTAGATGAATTTTTATATCTTTATGAAAGTATGGCCAAGATTATTAAAGGAACTTATAATTATATAACCGGATTTAACTATCCCATGCCTTCGATTGAAAGTGAAGAAATTTTAGATGATTTAAGTAAACTATGTAAAAAGATTGTGGAGACTGGAGCAGTAAGTGAAGCTAAAGGTTCTATTAATGGTTTAGCTTTAGAATTGGTTAAAAAATATGAAAGATAAAAAGATAATTTTAGTTACATTATCCCCTAAAACGCATCGCACTTCGGAAGAAAATTTAGGTTTAGAATATTTAAAAGCATCTCTAGTTAAAAATAATTATGAAGTTGAAATAATTGATGCTTGGTTAAATGAATTAGAAGTAGAAATTGTTTATGAAAAAATTATTTCCTCTGAAGATCATCTTCTATTTGTGGGTATTTCCTCTTATATGTCGAATACAGAGCCCACTGTTAAATTAATTTCTATGTTGAAGCATCATAATCCCAATATTAAAATTGCTTGTGGTGGATTTGGTCCTACTTTTTATCCTTATGATTATTTAAAATCAGGTTCTGATTATATTATGCGGGGAGAAGGGGAAAAGACTATTTGCGATTTAGCTAACTGTATTTATGAAAATAAAATTCCTTATGATGTTAAAAATGTTGGTTTTTTAGATGAAAATAAGCAAATGATTTTAAATGAAATGGAATGCTTAAATGATGATTTAGATTCTTTGCCTTTTCCTAGTAGAGATACGATGGATGTTGTCCTTAATAAGAAATCTTCTGTTAATATGGTAACATCTCGTGGTTGCTCTGGAAATTGTGAATTTTGTTCTGTTATCTCCTTTTTTAGATTAAGTGATGGTAAAGTATGGCGGACAAGAAGTATTAAAAATATTGTTGATGAAATTGAAATGCTATCTAAAGAGGGCGTTAAATATATCAAAATGGTTGATGATTCCTTTGTTGATGGTATAAGAGATGAAAAATGGTGTCAAGAATTTGCAGATGAAATAGAAAGAAGAGGAATAAAGGTAAAATTAAGAGGTCAAATTAGAGCCGATAAAGTTACCAATCTAGTTCTTTATCATTTAAAAAGAGCCGGTTTTTTCTCTTTTGCTTGTGGAATTGAAAATGGTTCTCAAACGTCTTTGTCAAGAATGAATAAAAAAGCTACCTTAGAGGATAATAAAAGAGCTTTAGATTTATTTAAAAAATATGGTTATATAGTCCAAATGGGATATATTCTTTTTGATAAAGAAACTACTTATCAAGAATTATGGGAAAATTATCAATTTTTATTAGATTATGATTTTACCGTAACGAAAGGAATATTTTCGGAAATGTTTTCGGCGGAAGGAACTAAACTGAATGATCGTTTAAGAAAAAATAAAGCCTTAAAAGAAAGTGATTTTCTTAATAACAATAATAAATATACAATTGATGATGTTATGGTTAGTAAAATTTATAATGGTTTAAAAAAATGGCATAAAAGTCATAGTGAAATATATGATATGACTATTGATCCTTTAACGGCACCGAAAGCTTTAGAGGAAGAAGAAATGCAAAAATTTTATAGTTATGCTATGAAATTAAAAAAGATTGATTTATTAATATTTAAAAGAATATTAGAGGAAATAAAAAATAATCCCGAGCTAGATATTGACTTTTTAATAGATAAATATATTAAAGAAACTACCTCTGAATATAGTGATATAGATAAAAGAGTTAGAAAGTTATATAAAGATAATAAACTTATTTATAATGCCGAAGCTAATCCTTTTATTTAATATATAAAAAAAAGATAATATATGTTAAAATGTATTTATAGTAAATTTTAATTTAAGAAGGGAGAATAATTAAAATGGAAAAAACAAACGCTAAAGATTTTTTAGGAAAATCTGTTGAAGTTCAAATTGACAGAGCTCTAGGTACAAGACATCCCAAACATGGATTTATGTATATGTTAAATTATGGGTTTATACCTAATACTATGAGTGGTGATGGCGAAGAGTTAGATGCTTATTTAGTCGGAGAATTTGAACCAGTTGATAAGGCAAAAGGAAAAGTTATTGCTATCATTCATCGGACTAATGATGACGATGATAAATTAGTCGTATCTAAAGATGGCAAAGAATATTCTAATGATGCCATTAGAGCAATGACAGAATTTCAAGAACAATTTTTTGAATCAATTATTATTAGATAAATCCTAAAGTAAGGGGGAAATAATGGAACAATTAGAACTAGAAAAAGAAAAGGAAAAATTAAGTCAAATTATTGAAATAATTGGCAAAGTTTTAAAAGAAGAAGAGTTAGATTTAGATAATTTATTTAAAGACTTTACTAAAGATCGGGAAGAAATATGGCAAATTGCCGATGCTAAAAAGTTACATATTACCAACCTTGAAACATCTTTAGATAAACCTTATTTTGCGAGAATTGATTTTACAAGAGAAGAAGACGGTAAAACTAGTACTATTTATATTGGTAATAATGGAGTAATGGATAGTACTAATATAGTTGTTACCGATTGGCGGGCTCCGATTTCTTCTTTATATTATGATGCCGAAATTGGCCCTTGTAGTTTTACATCCCCAGAAGGAATTGTTAAAGGCAATATGTCTTTAAAAAGACAATTTGAAATTGAAAAAGGAAAGTTATTAGAATATTTTGATGTTGATTTAGTTTCAGGAGATAATTTATTACAAAAATATCTAAATAGTAATAACGATACTAGGTTAAAAAGTATTGTTTCAACAATTCAAAAAGAACAAAATATGGTTATTAGAAAACAAATTTTGGATAATTTAATTATTCAAGGAGTAGCCGGTTCGGGAAAAACTACGGTGGCTTTACATAGAATAGCTTATTTAGTTTATAATTATATTAAAAATATAAAACAAAGCCAATATTTAATTATTTGTCCAAATCCTGTTTTTTTAAATTATATTAAAGCTGTTTTACCAGAATTAGATGTAAGTGGTGTTACTCAATGTACTTATGAAGATTATGCAAGAAAATATATTGAAGAAGATTTAAAAATTAATTCTTCTTCTAAAAAAGTTACTTCTTATATTGCTGGTAAAAATACTTCTGGAATTGAAAGTTTTAAATTATCTCGTCAATATAAAGAAATGCTTGATAAGTTTTTAGATATTTATATTTATAGTATAACTTCTAAACCTTTATTACTGGGCGATTTTGAAGTTTTATCTTCCTCTACTATAACGGAAATATTTCAAAGTACTAAAAAAGGGTATATTAATAATTTAAGCAATCGAATTGAAATTACAATTGATAAATTATGTCGTTATATCGAAGAAAATCAAGATACCATTTATCACAATTATAGTGGTTATTCTTTTTCCTTGTTTGATGATGCTGAAAGTGAAGTAGAACGTAATAAATTAAGAAGTATGTTTGCTAAAGATAGAGCCGAGATTGCTAAAAATTGTCGGAGTATTATTCGCAAATACTTTAATAAAAGTAAATTAGAAGCTACTAAATTATACAAATTATTTATTAGTACTATTACTAATTTTGATATTTTTAATTATCCTAAAATAAATGAGTTAAAGAAAGAAACTAATAAAAATATTAAAAATAATGTTTATGATTTTGAGGATTTACCCGCTCTTATGTATATAAAATCAATTATTTCTCCAAATAAAGAATATGAACAAATAAGACATGTAGTTATTGATGAAGCTCAAGATTTAGGGGAATTTAATTTCTATGTTATGAAAAAGACTTTACCGGGAGCGACATTTAGTATTTTTGGAGATTTGGCTCAATCGATTTATGATTACCGGAGTATTAAAAGTTGGGATGAAGTAAATAATTATATGTTTGATAATAAGGGCGAAATAATTAATTTTAATAAAAGTTATCGAACTACGGCCGAAATAATGAATGTTGCTGATGATGTGGCCGAGAGTATTGGTTTACATCGTTCGGAGTTAGTTATAAGACATGGCGATGATGTCCAAATAGATGGGGTTGAAGAAGAAAAGATTCCTGAACATATTGGAAGAAAGATAAGAGAATATCAAGAAAAAGGTTATCAAACAATTGCCGTTATTAGTAAGACAGATTTACTTTCTCGTTATATTAATGATGATTTAAAAGATTTAGGTATTGATATTCCAAATGTGGGAGAAACTGATGATGTTAATGAAGAAAGATTTAGAGTTTGTACTATTTCTAATCAACTTGCCAAAGGTTTAGAGTTTGACGCTGTTATTATTAATAATGCGAATGAAAGATTATATTCTTCAAATAGTAATTTAGATATGAAATTATTATATGTAGCTATTACTAGGGCTTTACATGAATTAGATATTGTTTATAGTGGCACTTTAACTAAACCTTTAGAAAATTCCTTGAATAAAGAAGAAAATAGACAAATTAAAATTTAATGTCTCTTGAAAATAAAAAATACTTATGATAATATTTTAGTATAAGGAGTGATATAATGAATATTGTTTTAATTATAGTTATTGTTTTAGTAGTTTTATTAGTGCTTTACTTTGTTTCTACTTACAATAGTTTAGTTAGTTTAAAAAATAAAGTAGAGGATGAGGCTAGTCAAATTGATGTTGAGCTTAAAAGAAGATTTGATTTAGTTCCAAATTTAGTGGAAATCGTAAAAGGTTATGCGAAACACGAAAAAGAAACTTTAGATGGTGTTGTTAAAGCCCGTAATTCTTATGTAAGTGCCGGAGGACTTGATGATAAATTAAAAGCCGATGGGGAACTTACAAAAGCTATTAGTAAATTATTTGCTTTATCAGAAGCTTATCCTGATTTAAAAGCTAATACAAACTTCTTAGAATTACAAACCGAACTATCGGAAATTGAACAAAAAATAGTTTATGCAAGAGGATTTTATAATGATTCCGTTTTAAAATTCAATAATAAGATTGAAATGTTCCCTTCCAATATTGTGGCTAAAATGTTTAACTTTACAAAGAAGACTTTCTTTGAAGCCCAAGCTAATGAAAGAGAAAATGTTAAAATTAAATTTTAGAGCATTATAAAAAATGCTCTTTTTCAAAGGAAGTGATATTTTGAAAAAATTTATATTTCTAATTATTAGTTTATTTACTTTTGGTGCAGTAGTGTACGCGAATGATATAAAATCCATAAATATGGATATTTATGTCGATAATTATGGTAATGCTCATGTTACCGAAATATGGGATGCCAAATTAACCGAAGGAACAGAAGGATATAAACCATATTATAATTTAGGAGAGTCTTATATTACCAATTATAAAGTTAAGTTAAATAACCAAGAATATACTTATGTTGATAATTGGGATATTAATGCTTCATTTAATGAAAAAAAGTATTTAAATGGGATTAACTACATAGATAATGGAATTGAACTTTGTTTTGGCATAAGTAATTATGGCAATAATACTTATACTTTAAGTTATACCATTAATAATTTTGTGGCGAATTTATCAGATAGTCAAATGATTTATTGGCAATTAATTCCTTATGAGTTATCGGATAAACCCGAAAAAATATATATTAAAGTCTATAGTGATTTTAAATATAGTGATGATACCCCTGTTTGGGGATATGGCTATGGCGATAAGAATAATGAAGGTTATGCTTATGTATATGATGGTTATATTGAAATGAGTAAAGAGGGAAGTTTAGATAGTGATGAATATGTAGTCTTACTGGCTAAGTTTCCAGAAAATACTTTTAAAACCACTAATAATATTGATAAGAATTTTGATGATGTCTTAGATGAGGCGGAAGAAGGGGCTACGGTTTACCATAAAAAGACTAATACCTTTTTTGGTATCTTAGGTCTGTTCTTTATGGCTTTTATTAATTTACTACCATTTTTAATTTTTGCGATAGTTATCGGTATCTTTATAAGTCAACCGAAGTATGGCACGAAAAGACTTAAATTTAATAAAGGGGCTAAAGATTTAAAAGATGCGCCATATTTTAGGGATATTCCTTGTAATAAAGATATTTTTAAGGCTTATTGGGTAGCTTGTAATTATAATTTAATTAAGAAAAATACCGATTTTTTAGGAACAATTCTTCTTAAATGGTTAAAGAATAATAACATTGAAAATATCAATGTATCCGAAAAAGAGAAAGCCTTAAAACTTTAGTAGTGATAATTTAAGTGCAATTGAAGTAGAGTTATATGAAATGATGCGCATTGCCAGTGTAGATGGTATATTAGAGAAAAATGAATTTACCAAGTGGTGTAAAAATAATTATTCGAAAATCTTAAATTGGTTTAATAGAGTAATTGATGTGGAAACCGAAAATTTTGTAAGTAATGGTTTAATAAAGGTCGAGAATAATAAATATTATGTTCAAGATGAAATGAAAAAACATGCTTTAGAAATGAAAGGTTTAAAAGATTTCTTAAATGATTTTTCCAATATTAAAGATAGATCAGCCATTGAAGTAAAATTATGGGATGAATATTTAATGTATGCCCAAATATTTGGCATTGCCAAAAAAGTAGCGAAAGAATTTAAAAGGTTATATCCTGATGTTTTAACGGACGCTACTTATGATGATATTATCTTTATACATACGATTTCTTATGAAGGTGTCAGTGCGGCTTCAGTAGCCAAAAGTAGAGCCGAAAGTTATTCTTCTGGTGGGGGAGGATTCTCATCATCAGGAGGGGGAGGAGGTTCCTTCGGTGGCGGAGGCGGCGGAGGCGGCTTCCGTTAAAAAGTGTTTAGTTAATTGTTAATTTTTGGTAAATACAAGAGGAATATTTTTACATAATTTGACATATTATTAAATATATGGTATAATTATTTTGTTCATTCAGGGGGATTTGATATGAATAAAAATAGTAAAAATGCAGGTTATGTCCTCCCCAAGTGGTGGGGTTGGATAAAGTATTTAACATATAAATTTAATTTAAAATATTTGGTATTACCAGTAATTTATCTAATTATTGCTTTAGTTATGATACCAAATGAAATAAGTATTATAAATGAAAACAATTATGTATCATTAGATACCTTTAATACAATTGCTTTAACTAATGATGATAAAGTAGATATTATATTAGAAAAATATAATTTAACTTATAATGAATTTAAAGTAATTGTCGGTGTTGTTTTAGCGGAAGCTGATGATACTTACGAAGATGCTTATGCCGTTATTAATACATTATATAATCGTACCCATAGTAAAAACTGGGTGGGATTTGCCGATAATAAATTTGGTAAAGGTAAAGGTAATAGTATGTATTATCAAGCCATAATGCCTAATCAGTTTACGGTTTATGCAAGTGGTTCATATAAAAAACATATGAATAATACTGATAGTTTAGGCTATCAAGCTATTATTGACTTTCTATATACTGAAAACGTGATGCATGATTACTTATCTTTTAGAGCGGATTATATAAAAGTTGAAGGTAGCCAGTCTTATAGCCCTAAGGGTAATAATTACTTTGGTAAAATAAAAGAAGAAAACAGGATTTAATTTTGATCCTGTTTTTTATATTCTACTTGTATTACTAAAATTTAATTTTGCTAATTTTTTTAAAGTATCCATGCCATATTTTTCTTTTATTTCTCTTGCTACTTCGTCTACATTATCTCCAGCACCCTTAGGTAGCGGTATATGAACTAAATCGGATAACTCATCCATTTTTTGTAAAAATTTATATCTACTTATAATGGATGCACAAGCTACACTTAAAACCTTATCTTCGGCTTTGGTCATAAAAGTGATATGCTCAACTAGAGGAGTAATTCCTTTTAAGTATTCATAATATTTTTCTTTACTACAAAATTCATCAACGACAATCTTGGCATAACTATAATTTTGACTCTTTATTTTTTCTAAGGCCATATTATGTAAAATGGCTTTTAATTTATTCATATTATTACTTTTACTATATTTTTGATTGTAAGTTTCATTATCTAAAATAGTGGTGTAATAAGGAATTTTTTGCATAATTTTAGGAGCAATTTCCTGTATTTTGGCATCATCTATTTTTTTGGAATCTCTAACGCCTAACTCTTCTAAAAACTTAAAGTTATCTTTGGAAACAAAAGTGGCCGTAACCACAATTGGACCAAAAAAATCACCGGTTCCCACTTCATCAGAACCAATGGTGGAAACATCTAATTTATTTACTTCTTGTTTTATAGCTTTTTTTTCTGTTCCATCAACACTTATGTCTCTTCCATTAATGTTTTTTTCCATCTCGAGCCAAATACTGGCTTCAATATCGGCGGAAATCCCTTGAAACATAATTTTCCCACTTTCATAAAAAGTAATGGTTACATCAGCATCTTGAGCTTGAAATACGGCATAAGGAGGAGTTTTTTCTTTTTTCATATCTTCATAATAACTAATAACTTTTCCCCTTAAATTTTCCGATAACTTAAATACAATAGTCATTTTACACCTCAAAATTATTTTATCATAAACAACTTTATTTTTCATTATAAATATAATATAATTTATAATAAGGAGATGATTTAAGTGAATTATGCAGTAGATATTATTGTAGTATTATTAATTTTACTCGGAACATATTTAGGATGGCGTAAAGGTTTAATTAAATCTTTAGTGGGAGTTATTGGTTTAGTTACAATTTTTATCATTAGTTTTGCCATTAAAGATAAAATTGCCAATATATTAATTGATAATTTGCCATTTTTTAGTTTGCCAGGTTTAGAGGGATTAACATCCTTAAATGTTTTACTTTATAATGTAATAGCTTTTTTAGTTATATTTATCTTGCTATATTGTTTATTAAATATAATTATTGCGATTACCGGATTTGTGGATACTCTTTTAAAGTTTACCGTTATTTGGATTATTCCTTCAAAGATTGGCGGAGCCATTGTGGGATTCATTGAATCTTGGGTATTTGTTTATTTAGCTTTATTTGTTATTTCCCTATTTAGTGTTACGGCGGGATTTGTTTGGGAAGGTAAAGTAAGTAGTTTTATTTTAGACCATACCCCAGTTATCAATAGGTTAACCGGAGGCGCTAAAACCGCGATTAATGAAATAACTGACGCTATTGAAGAATTTAGAAATGATAGTGAAAAAACAACTGAAGATTTAAATTTAAGAATTTTACAAATCGAAATTGTTAATGGCGTTATTAGTAAAGAAAAAGCCCAAGAATTAATTGATACAGGTAAAGTTGAGTTAGATAATATTTATTTTGGTGAAGGAAATAAATTATGGTTAGATATCTAGAAAAAGAAAGCGACTTTGAAGATTTAGTTGAAAAAGGAGTTATTTTAGTGGATTTCTTTGCGGAATGGTGTGGCCCTTGTAAGATGCTGTCTTCCGTTTTAGAAGAAATTGATTATATGGATATCTTAAAGATTGATACCGATAAGTTTCCTCATTTAGCCCAAAGATTTGGAGTTATGAGTATTCCTACTTTATGTTTTTATAAAGATGGCTTAATGATGCAAAAAGAAATAGGGTATAGAACTCCTGAAGAAATAAAAGAAATATATAAAAAAATTACTGATTAATTATTTTCAGTAATTTTTTTTAAAGTTTCTTTGGCGGTATTTAAATAAGTTCTCATAAGAGGACCAGCACCTAATTTAGTTCCTCCAAAATATCTTACAACACAAATAAGAACATTATCTAAATTATTTTGCATTATTAAATTATATATTGGTAGTCCTGCGGTGTTACTTGGTTCTTTATCATCAGTCTTTTTAGCAATTGGACCAATTTTATAAGCATAGGGAATATGTTTTGCTTTTTTATGTTCTTCTTTTAATTTATTCAAGATTATATCAACTTCTTCTTTATTTTGAACTTCAAAAAGATAGCCAATAAATTTTGATTTCTTTACTTCTAACGTTATGGTATTTAAAAGTTTCATCTTTAATCACCTAAAGGTATTGTATCATAGATTTAAGAATATTAAAACTTGGACTTTTATAGTTCGAGTATGAATTTGAGTTTTGAAAAAAATGCAAATTGTTAAACTTATATTTAATATTTTTAATTATTGATGAATATAATATCTTGTGTCTTGAATTGACTTTGGTTATAAACTATGCTAAAATTTAATTACTCAATGACCAAGTGTTATATGAGTCCTGGAGACGCAACTTTTATTAGTTGCGTTATCCGTTTATAATTGTAGTCTCATATTATGGGACTTTTTTATATTTATTATACTCTTTTATTACTTTTTCTAAATAACCAGGTTCATCAATTAAAAATGAACTAATTATATACATATCATTTTTATTTCGTTCCAAAATTATTATATAACTGTAATTATTATCACTATATAATAACTTAGTTCTTTTTGTGTTTTTATAAGGTGCCGTCCATATTTTTATTTTATTACATTCTAAATTATCACAAGTTGAGCAATTTAAATAATTATTAATCATTTGAGGTATATAGTTTATGAAATAAGCTCGAGGTTCTTTCATTCTTATTTTTATTCCATACTTTTTTTGAACTTTAGTGGTTAAATGAAAGAATCCTTGCATTTTGTTATCTTCAAATGGAGTAGTAAATACTTTTATTTCCATTCCATTTATTTTTAAATTACCATGATATATGTATTTTAAAAAATAATCATATAATTCATCATCAGATATAGAATTGGGTAGAGGACCATTTATTTCACATTTGCTCTTAGTTGATATCATTTTTTGACCTCCAAATAAATATATTAAATTTAGTATCACTATAATATGATGATATATCAAAACTATTTTGGTGTAATTTTTTAATATTATTAATAATATTTAACTTTACATTATTTGAGGATAAATTTCTATAGTAATATGATAATGCTCCGATTAAAATATCATTTATTTGGAGAATGGGGGCTTCATAAGATTTAATTGGTTGGACTTTTTTTATAGTTTTTTTATTATTGTCTTCAAATTTAATTCTTAAATAATTAAGCATTACTTGATGATAATAGTAAGAATTGGTATCTTTAATATCAGGATATATGTTATATGAATTTCCTGGAATAATAATATATTTTAACATATCATAATAAGCTTTATGATAAAAATCATTTTCAGTTTGATTATATTTTTTATGATTTAATTTTGTTTTATCTATAACAATAACTCTAAACTTTAAATCATCATTATTAAAAAAATAATTAATAATGTCCAAATATAATTTTTCTGTTTTTTTATCTACTTTGTTCCATTTTAACTCTATTTTATTAGAAATATTGTAATTTTCTTTTAAATGCTTAATATATTCATTAATTTTTTTTACTTTATATTTTGGACAATAAACAGCCCCGATTAGCATATATTTACTATTATTACTTTCCAAATGACAACTTTCATCACAATAAATATTATATTCCATATAATTTCTCCTTTATATTAACTAAATAAAATAAACAAGGTTGGTATAATTAATTTAGTTAATTAAACTTTCTTAATTATTGTATCATGTTTTTACATATAATAAAACCCGAACTTTAAGTTTGAGTAGGAATTACCATTCTTCATCTTTTTCATATTCTTTTGCATTATCCCAATCTTCGTTATTTTTAATATTAAGTAACTCTTTAATATAATTTTTTTCTTCTATGTTTAATAAACCTAAGAATTTTATTTTAATTAATTCATCATTAACTTCTATATAAGTATTCACCTTGTTATCTATTTTATTTTTTAATTTAACAGTTATGTTACTTTCAATTTCGGAATCTAAAAATTTTTCCGTATCAAACACCTCTAAATATATATCATCACTACTATTTTGAAACAAATTTCCTTTATATTCTTTATTTAAAAAATTATTTATATTATTATCTTTTTCAAAACCTACATCTAAATTTATATAGCCATTTTCTTTTGTTGCTATATTAATAAATGCTAGATAAATATTAATATTATAACCTTCTTTACCATTTTTGGTATAGTTTCCAATTGAAATTGTTTGTTTAGTAACTTCTAGATTCTTATTATCAATATAAAACATATATAATACCCTCCTTAAATTAATTATTTCTATATTTAATTGTCAATAATAATATTAATAAACAAAAAAATAATTCTAAAGATGTTTCAAATATTAACATTGTATCTTTACTAACCAAAATGGCATAAATAGTGTAGGATAAACTACTTATAACCCATAAAATCCAAGATGAAACACTTAAATCATGGGCTTTTTTCTTTTTAATAATTTAACTGTTTGGGGAAAATAAGAGATAAAAGTACAAAGCGAAACAATTCCTAGCAAACAATTTCCTAGCATTCTAAATCACCTTTCATCTATAAGAATTTTAACATAACTTTTGATATTATAAAACTCGAATTAAAAAAATTTGAGTATTCTATCTATTGCTTTAAAGGAGGAGACACAACAATTTTTACAAATTATGATTTTTTTTAAAATTTTCTATATATTTTGGAAAAACTTGTAGCCAATTATTTAGTTCTTCAGTATTTTCAAAAGAGTATAATTTATAACCTTCTTTAGTATAACGTTTAAATTTCAAATTTAAAAAATTTTCGATAAATTTTTGACCAGCTAAAGTTTGTCCCTCAGCACAAATATTCAAAAACTTAATACCATTATTAGAAAAATATTCTAATTTATCTTTTAAGCCTTTTAACAATAAACTTAATACTAATTTTTCATTTTTATAAGCAGGATGAATGGCTATAACAGAGAACAACAAATAATAAGAAGAATTTTTTTCGTATTTTAATAAAGTATGACTATTTATTTCTGTATCTTCTAATTCGTTTTTCATAAATTTATTAAATTGTTCGTTTGATAAGGGTAGAATAGTTATTTCTCCCACGATTATATCATTTTGAATATCTCTAATAAAAATATGTATATCATGATTCTTATTATCCCAGCTTATAGTTTGCTCAACACTAGCAATTGTTGACGGCTCTAAATAATGTCTTTCAATATCCCATACATCTTTGAAATCTTTAACTTTATGAATATATTTAATTTCATATTTCATGCTATCACCCTCGAAAAAAAATTAAATCACGCATATTGGTTGACAATATGCAAGTGTGTTTTCTAAATTGATATATTATATCAATTTAAATTGTAAATATTATATCAAAATTTTAAACATTTTAAAACCCGAACTTAAGTCCGAGTTTTCTATCTTTCTGGTGCCCTAAAGGAAGAAGTACAACAACTTTTTTTAAATATCAATATGTGTTATACTATAAAAGGTGATTATAATGAACATTGGTATAGATATAGATGGTGTTCTTACTGATTTGGAAAATTATATAGGAACTGTTGGCAAAAAATATATGCTTGAAAATAATTTAGATTTTGACGAAGAAATGCATAAAAATACTATTTATGGTTTTTTAAGTAAAGAGGATAGTCATCAATTTTGGGATATGCATTGGGAAAAATATGCTACCACTATAAAAATGCGAAAAAATGCTAGAAATGTAATTGAAAAATTAAAAAATGATGGAAATAAAATTATTATTATCACATCAAGAACCTATGATAGCCAAATTATTAAAGATGGCATTGAAAGGCAAGAAAATATGAAAAAATTAATTATTAAATGGTTAAAGAAGAATAATATTAATTATGATAAAATTGTTTTCTCTAATTTAAATAAATTAAAGAATTGTCTAGATAATAAAATTGATATTATGATAGAAGATTCGGTTTCAAATATAGAGCAACTAAAAAATTATATGAAAATAATATGCTTTAATGCAAAGTACAATCAATCATATGCCAATAGTCAAATATATAGGGTATCTAATTGGGATGATGTATATAATATTATTAATAAAATTTAATTATAGTTTCTAAAGCACTAATGATTTTATTAGTGTTTTCATTATTTTTAAACATTATATCTGGATGACTATTATAAATCATATCTTTAAATTTTTCAAAAGAAAACCATTTTATTTCAGATAACTCTTCCTTTTGAATATTAAAGTCATTAATATCTAAATTACATATTGAATAATATGCTATCGTAAATTGCCTATTTGGAAATTTGTCTCTTTTTAATTTAATTAATAAGTTAATTTGATTTTTGTTTAGAGTTATCCCTAATTCTTCTTTTGTCTCTCTAATAATTGCTTCAATGTCTGTCTCTCCTGCTATAACATGACCTCCATGCCATGCCCACTTATCTGGCTCAATTTCTTTTGTAGAAGATCTTTTTTGTAAAAGTATTTCCCCTCTATCATTCAATAATATTAAAGCTACTTCTTTGTGATATTTTCCTTCTTTATGAATTTTATTTTTATCTAATATCTCCCCTGTTGGTTCGCCGTTTTCATTTAGTACTTCTAATAATTCCATATAGACTATTTCACCTCACAATTGTTATAATAATATTTCCATTATACAAGTGTGTTTTCTAAATTGACATATATATCAATTTAAATCATAAATATTATATCAAAATTTTAAACATTATAAAACCCGAACTATAAAAGTCCGAGTTTTCTATCTTTCTGGTGCCAAATGCGAGAATCGAACTCACAGCTAAGCATTACGAGTGCCTTGTTTTACCATTAAACTAATTTGGCATAAATTCACTAATGTGAATTTAATTTTCTTTCTAAACTTTGACCTCTGTATTTATTATAACATTCTTGAATGAATTCTTCAATCAAAGGCATCTTATTTTCAATATCTTTAGCTAAAGCTAGTTGATTTTGGCATCTTTCTAAATTATGTTTTGGTCTATTTAAATCAACTTTAAAGTAAGTATCCCCACAGACATAGTCATCTAAAAATCTTATCGCTAGTTCTAAAGTAATTATTTTAATAGATTCGCCCATTAAAGCTACTTCTTCTGGGGTTATACAAGAGGCCATTTCACTTAAATAACCATTTGTATAGGCTTTAAATAATTCTAAATCTAAATGGACTTTACTTAAATCAACTTCATTTTCAAAAGCCGTGGTAGCAGAGGAGCGAATACCATCTCCATAATCAAATAACATACTCCCAGGCATTACCGTATCAAGGTCAATAACGGCGATAAATTCATCCGTTAAAGCATCTACCATCACATTATTAACTTTGGTATCATTATGCGTTACTCTTAAAGGAATAATCCCATTTTTTAAAGCACTAGTAATATGAGAATAACTATTTTTATTTTGAAATATCATCATAAATTCTCTTGTAACTTCCGTAGCTCTATTTTCGGAGTCAATAATAATGTCTTTTTCTAATTGGGCATATCTTTTGTCGGTTGCATGAAAGTCGGGGATAGTTTCTTCAAGTTCACTCATCGGAAAATTCCGTAGCATTTTTTGAAAGTTACCAAAAGCTTGACCGATTTTAAAAGCTACTTCGGCATTTTCAATCGTATTATAAGTTTTGGCATTCTCAATATAATCAAATATTCGGTAGTAATCTCTATCGCCATCATCTAAAACGTAACAATAAGTTTTATTATCTTTTGTTTTTCTTAAATGTAAGGCTTGATGTTTAACATCTTGCGTAAACATAAGCTCCCGTTCTAAGTGTCTTGTGACATTTTCAATATTGCGCATAAGAAGACTTGGTCTTGGAAAGACATTCGTATTTATCTTTTGAATAATATATCTTCTTTCTTCTCCTTTATTTTGCATCGTTACAACATAAGTACTATTGATATTACCATTATGATTTTCTTCAACGTGGATACAACTTCCTGGAATATCATATTTTCTTAATATTTCTTTAATCTTTTTAAATGTTTCTTCTCCCATAATAATTATTTCTCCTTATTTTTTTCTGTATCACGGGCTAGTAAAAACTCCTTTAATTCTTTAGCAACCTCAAGAGGAATAGTCTTAGAGAGTTCCTCTATTTGGGCATTCTTTATATTATTAAGATTACCATATTTTTTAATTAATTCTTTTTTTCTGACACTACCAATTCCTGGTATTTCATCTAAAATACTACTGATGCTGCCTTTGCTTCTTAAAGTTTTATGATAAGTAATGGTAAATCTATGAACTTCATCTTGAATTCTCGTTAAGTAATGGAATACATGACTATCTTTATCTAGTTCAATCGTTTTATAATCATCGCCATCAATTAATTCATTAGTTCTATGTTTATCATTTTTCTTAAGCCCTACTATTTTAATATGCAAGTTTAAATCATTTAATGTTTCTTTAGTGGCATTAATTTGATTGATGCCTCCATCCACAATAATTAAATCAGGCTCTTCGGTTTTCTCTAGAAGCATTTTATAATATCTTCTATAGATAACTTCTTTCATCGTATGATAATCATCATTTTTTTCGACACTAATTTTATATTTGCGATAATCTTTTTTAGAGGGTTTACCATCTTTAAAAACAACCATGCCACTTACGGAAAACGTGCCAAAAAGATTCGAGTTATCAAAAGTATCAATTCGCCTTAAATAAGGCATATTTAAAAGTTTACGTAATTCTTCATTGGCCCCTTCGCTTCGTTCCTCTTCTCTTAGGGCTCTCGTTATTTCACTTTCTAAGTAAACTTTGGCATTAGTGTTCGCCATATTAAGAAGTTTCTTTTTCGTTCCTTTTTCCGGAATAACAAAATTAGTTTTAATTAAATCACTTAATATTTCTTTATTGATATCTTCACTAATAATTATTTCTTTGGGTACTTCGTGTCTTTCATAGAAGTTTAAAATATAAAAATTAAGTTCATCAATTTCATCAAGTTTAATCGTTAATAACTCATTATGAGACCCAATTAATTTGTTATTTCTAATAAATAAAATATTGACCGCAATATGACCTTTATCTAAATAATAACCAATAATATCTCGGTTAACAAAATCATGTAATTCCACTTTTTGTCTGGCTAAAACAATATTAATATAATTAAGTTCTTCTTTTAATTCTTGCGCCATTTCAAAGTTTAAACTTTCTGAGTAACTCTGCATTTTTTCTTTTATTTTATCAGTTAATATTTTATCATTACCTCTTAAGAAAGATAAAATATCATTTTCCATTGTCTTTAATTTTTCTGTGTCAATTTCTTTCGTACAATAACCAAGACACTCCCCAATATGATAGTATAAACAGACTTGTTTGGGCATTCCTTCACATTTTTTTAAAGGATATAATCTATTTATGAGTTTTACAATTCTTCTTGCGGCATACGCATTAGGGTAGGGCCCAAAAATTAATTTTTTATCTCTTCTTTTAATATTTAAATATCTAGATACTTTAACTTTAGGGTAGGGTTTACTAATATATTCGATATAAGGATAACTTTTATCATCTTTAAGTAAAATATTATATTTCGGATTATATTCTTTAATAAGGTTAATCTCGGCGATAAAGGCTTCGGTTTCGGTATTGGTTACAATATAAGTAAAATCAACTATTTCGGAGACCATCTTTCTTGTTTTACCCGTAACAGTTCCTTTAAAATAACTATTAACTCTTTTATATAAATCTTTTGCTTTACCAACATAGATAATAATCCCATCTTTGTTTTTCATTTGGTAACTACCTGGTAAATGCGGAATTAATTTTAATTTATCCTCTAACATAATATCACCTACTAAAGTGTTTCCACCAAATATTATAACACATATTTAAATAACTCGTATGGTTATTTTTTCCTTATTTCTTAATTAATATAACACATTATTAAATACTTATGATAAAATAAGATTAGAAATTAAGAGGTTTGTATGTTAGAGGTAAAACTATATGATTTAGGATATTGCAAGGAAAGGGAATATACCAGAGTAGTTTGTGTATGTAAGTATAAGGATAAATTTGTGTTTTCTTATAATAAAAAAAGATGTGGTTGGGAAATTCCGGGAGGTCATATTGAAGAAGGGGAGACTTGGAGTGAGGCTGCCCAAAGAGAAATGTATGAAGAGACGGGAGCCACTAAAATTAAGGTAACACCGGTTTGTGTTTATAAAATAAGTACGTTTGGTCTACTATGCTTTTGTGAAATACTCGAAATGGAAGAACTACCTAAAGAATATGAAATGGAAAAAATAATGTTTTCAGATAATTTACCTTTAAATTTAACATATCCGGATACTTATAAATTATATTTTAAAACAGTTAAAGAAAAAATGCGTTTAGAATAAATAACTATTCTAATGTATTTTTACCGACATTTAGAAGAATATTCCGCTAAATTGGTACTTTTTCTTAAAACCATATTAATATTGTCTTGAGCTTTTTCTTGTTCTAGATTTATTTTTTCACTATGATAATGAAAAAGAGCATCTTCTAGTAAACTAATCCGGTAAGTATCTATCTCTGTTCCATAAGGATTGTTAAGCCAACTTTCAACCATGGAATTTATTTCTTCATAAGACATACATCTTAAAATTTTTTGGACTTCATTTTCTACCTCATATTTTTCTTCCGGGGTTAAGTATAAATCTTCTTGACAGATATTAGTTCTTAATTGGGTTCTTTTAAATTTTATATCATCTTTTCTAAATGAATTTAAATATTCCATAAAATCCATAATTAGACCTCTTTCTAATTTTTTATTTTAGCATAAAATTAGCGAAAGATAAAGGATCTTCTATTAAATATTTTTTCCTTTGTAGAGAATTTTACTAAAAATTGATTAATATATTTAATAAAAAATATTAATTTTTCTTA
>CANRGQ010000005.1 GCA_947630195.1 uncultured Bacilli bacterium | reverse complement strand
GGAAGAGGTACTTTAATAACAACTTCTTTATCATTAATACTTACTAAATGTAAATCATTAAACCATACTGAGTAAGTAGCGGAACTAATTCTTTCCGAGATTTCTTCTAATACTTTTTGAAAAAGTTCCTGTGTTTTCAAATTACCTCACCCCACCTTCACACATACTTCCTATATATCTCAAATTAATTGTAGTATAAATCAATTTTTTTACAAGAAAAATATTTCTCTAAATAATTAATAACACTACTTTCAACATTCTCTTCTTAGGTATAATCTATAATACAAGAAGTTTTTAACATTTTCAACAAATTTTTATTAACTTCTTAACTTTTAAACAATCTGAGTTAAGTTTATATAATGTTGAAAGTGTTGAAAACTTTTTAGTTAAGAAAGTATCTAAATATTTTAAATTAATTAGTAACAAATTAATAACATTTATTTCTAAATTATAAATAGATGATGTTAAAAAATTAGTTATTGACATAATACCTTAAATAATATTATAATAAAGTGACTTAAAAAAAGAGAAAGAGGTGGAATTATACATGAAAAGAACTTATCAACCAAATAATCGTAAAAAAGCTAAAAAACATGGTTTCTTTGCTCGTAAAGGAACAAAGATTATTAATAATCGTCGTAAGAAAGGTCGTAAGGAATTAACAAAATAGTTTCTTACGGGTTTTTTTAATTATGAAAAAAAGAGATGTTGTAAAATCTAATCTTTTATTTAATGATATAATTAATAAAGGTCATAAAGTAAGTAATGAATATTTTATCATTTGTCGTATGAAAAAAGAAAAAGAAGCAAATAACTATGGTATTGCGGTGGGTAAAAAAATTGGTAATGCCGTTATGCGTAATCATGTTAAAAGACAAGTGCGAAATATTATTACGCATAATAGGGAGGTATTTCCAAAATTTCATAATTATATTATAATAGTAAAGAAAGAAGTATTAAATATTCCTTACGATAAAATGGAAACAATGCTTGTTAATTTAATAAAAAAGGAGAATACTTATGAGAAATAAAATATTAGTTTTAATAATGATGGTGTTACTTGTTTCTGGGTGTGGCGCCAATGATTATATAAAAGATAAGGATAATCATATTGTTGTATACGAAGAAACGGGACAAAATCTTCCTAATAATATATTATGTAAACCAGAAGAAGGTACAGATTTATACAATCTTTATTTAGAACACGATAAAGAATTAAAAATATCTTTAAAGAAATTACCAAGTTGTCGTGATTTTAAAATAACTTCTAATAAAACTACGAGTATTTGGGAATTGTTATTTGTAAAACCTTTAGCCTTCTTAATTTTAAAACTAGGAGGACTTGTAAAAAATATGGGTATTTCCTTAATTTTAGTCGGTTTACTTATCAGAGTTATTTTACTGCCATTCTCTTATAAAACGCATAAACAAAGTAAGAATATGCAAAAAGTTAATCGAGAGATGCAAAAGTTAGAATATAAGTATCGCGGAAGAGAAGACAGGGATTCCATGATGATGAAGAGTCAAGAAATGATGGCTATCTATAAAAAATATAATGTGAAACCAATGTCTGGTTGTCTAGTGGCGTTCTTACAACTTCCTTTGTTCTTTGCTTTTCTTCAAGCTATCAATAGAGTACCAGCCATCTTTGAAGATAAACTTTTAGGCTTTAACTTAGGAATGACGCCTTATGTTGGTTTATCAAATGGTAATTATTTATATATTTTATTAATTATTCTTATTGCTTTATCGACATATTTCTCATTTAAGTATTCAATGAGTGCCGCTGGGGCCATGAACCAAACACCAGAAGCGAAAAGTCAAATGAAGATGATGACCAATATTATGGTCGTAATTATCGTAGTTACATCATTCTCACTTACAACAGCGTTATCATTCTACTGGATTGTTACTTATGCCTTTATAGCTATTCAAACATTTATCTTTAAGTGGTTGTCCGGTGATATAAAAAGAAAACCTAAAAAAGATGATAAAGATGATAAAAAGAATAAAAAGATAAAAGAAAAATTAGAAGTTAAAAGAGGTCTTAAATATGGAAATAATTAAAAAAGAAGGAAAAGAGTTAGAAAGTATATTAGAAAGTATTTGTGAAGAATACAAAGTTAGTAAAGATGATTTTTACTATCATTATACCGAAAGTAAAACCGGTTTGTTTGGCAAAAACAGTGTTATTAATGTGGAAGTAATCTTAAAAAGTGAGTTACTTAACTTTATTAAAGAATATCTAGAAGAACTTCTTACTAATATGGGACTTAATGTTAATTTTGAAAGTAAACTAAGAGAAGATGTTATGTATGTTAAGATTTATTCCGATAATAACCCCGTTTTAATTGGTAAAGGTGGTAATACTTTAAAAGCCTTAGAAAATATTGTAAGACAAAAAGTTAATACGGAATTTGGGGTTAGACCTTATATTTCCTTAGATGTAGAAAATTATAGGGAAAAACAACAAAAAAGAATTGAAAGACTTGCAAAAAATATTGCAAGAGAAGTATCAAGAACTAAAGTAGAAGTTCACTTAGATAATATGAATGCTTATGAAAGAAGAATTGTTCATAACGTTTTAACCAACTTTAAAGGAGTTAAAACTGAAAGTACTGGCGAAGAACCAAATCGCCATGTAATTATTAAACCTGAATAGTAAGATTTAGGGGGATTTATAAAAAAAAGATTTTTTTAAAATAATAAATTAACTAAAATTATGAGTATTATAGCAGGCTTATATTTTGCTGGTATATTAATACTAGAACCCACAACAATAACTGTCTTAATAGGAATTATTGGAGGGGCACTCTTATATCAAGTGGGGTTTATATGGATTCAGTTAAAAATAAAAAAGCCTTAGAAAAAGTTAGTAAAAATATTCCCAATAATGTTTATTTAAAAGAAAATGATTTAAATTTCAATTATGAAAGACAACAAACAAGACAAAAAGAAAATTTTTATAGTATTGATATTAATAAATTAGGATTAGGAACAAATGAAATCGTTTCCAACAAAGAAAAAGGAAAACAACTAGTTAGAAAAAGATAATAAAAAATATAATTGAGTAGGGATTTATAATGAAAGAAAAAGAACCAACTAAAATTGAACAATTTAAAAGAATACCAATATTAAGTAATGAAGAATATCAGTTATTTTTATCAAAAGAATATGAAAACTGGTATTATAAATTTATTGCATATGCTTTTGAATGCTTATCATTTAATTTTAAGACCCAACATATGAATATTTGGTTTATAGAATGTGATAATAAAAAAGTAAAAAAAGAAGATATTAAAAATGTAATTTTATTGTTAAGTGTTTATTTAAATTACTGTAATGATAAACATATTGATATTCATTATGACTATGATAAATTAAACCAAATATCTTATAATAATGTTTGTTATTTTAAAGAAAATAATCAATATTTTAGTTTTACTAGAACGATGTTCTTAAATTATTATTTCAATGACGAAGACTATAGTATAGCTTTTATTAATAGCAAATATTTGAATGAAAGACAAGTAGTTACATTTGATATGCTGCAAAGTTATGTTTTAGAAAAACTAGTTAAAGTTGAAGATACTCTAGAGTCAACTTTTTCAAAAACACTTACAAAAAAATGTAAGATATACTAAAAATAAAAGTAAATAAAGTAAAACTTGGTGTCAAATCAAGTTTTTTTAATCTAAAAAAGTTGTTTTTATGATATGATAATTTGGGGATGTTTAAGATGTATTTATTAGGAGATTTTATTTATAATAACACTAAATATTTAATTTATATTAATAATAAGAAGTTTACCTTTAGTAAGGTAGTTAATAATGAAGAAGTATTTGCTTTAAGTGAAGAAGAGCATAACTTAATAAAAGAAGTTTTAAAACAAATACTTCCGACGGGCAATATAATTAAATTAAATAATGTTATTTATAATCGTCATAAATATAATCATTATTTAGATGTTACTAATGATTTACATTATTTTTATGGCCAAAATAATAATATCAAAGACCTAGCGGATTTATGTTATCTTTACAATAATGAAGTAGAATATGTAGGTGATAAACATTTAAATAATGAAGATAAAGCTAAGAAAAGATATCAAAGATTAGTTAAAGCCAATAAAATATTAATAACTTTAAATATCTCTTTAGTGGCTTTTTTATCGATTATTCCCAAAATTAATCCTGATATCAATAGATATATTAATAATCCCGTAACTTTAGCGATAAGAGAACTAGATAATAGAGTCATGACTTTAGAAGAAGTATATGATTATTTAGATAAAAATCCTTATCTTAGTGAGAAAGAAAAAGAATATATTCATAAATTTGAAGATTTTATTATTACAGAACTACCATATACCAACTATCAAGATTTAAAAGAAAATTTATTAAATATGAGAACAATTTATCATAATGAACTAGGCGAATTTAGAGGTACTTGGACTTATCAAGGTAAAGAAAAATATAACATTGATATTTATAATAGTAAAAGTAGTGGTGATTTAGAAGAGGCTGATTATAGTACTTTTTCCCATGAAGTATTGCATGCATTTACCGTTAATTATGGTCATAAACCGCGATATATGAGTCCTTTTTATGAATTTATTAATATGGTTTTAAATAATGAATTCGTTAGTAATGAGGGTGGTTATTATCAATATGACATCGGTTATAGTGCCCTTAACAATGAAGGTTACGCCTTAATGGAGTTATTTAACACCGATACTTTAAGAAGATTTCACGCTGGGTATGATGGGAATATCTTACTTAGAGAATTAGAAATGATTATACCTGATCAATGGTTAGGTATTAAATTATTTAATACTTTTAATGATTATTATCTAATGTTAAAAAGTCATACTTATACTAATGAAGAGTTAAATAGTATAAAATCAGAATTAAAAACAATGATAAATAGATATTATTTAGCAAAGAATAAACAAAATATTAGTGAAAATATTTATATGGCTTATTTATTAGATGTTAATACCCTTATTAATAAACTAGCCTCATCTTATAATGATTATGTTATTGAATTTCAATTTGTTAATATGAAATATTATTTTAATGCTAAAATACCTAATAATAAAGAGTTTATTTTAAGATTAAAATCACCCGAAACAGGTGAGATTTTGAAAGAAGTATCTTTAGATGATATGGCAAGTGTGGATAATGATTTATTAAATATTTTTTCGGATAAGACTAAATAATAGTGAAAAAATAGAGAATTTGTGTTAAGATAGGAAACTAAAAGAAAGGAAGTATTAGAGATGGAAGATACTATTTGTGCCGTAGCTACTTCAAGAATGGTGGGAGCTATTTCCATAATTAGAGTAAGTGGTGATGAAGCCTTAGACATAGTTTCCCATATTTTTAAAGGTAAAGATTTAAAAAAAGTAGCTAGTCATACCATTAATTATGGCCATATTGTTTATAATGGCGAGGTTATTGATGAAGTATTAGTATCTGTCATGTTAAAACCTAATACTTATACCAAAGAAGATGTTGTGGAAATTAATAGTCATGGTGGTCTTAATACCACTAAAAAAATATTAGAGATACTTATTAATTGTGGTTGCCGTTTAGCTGAACCTGGCGAATTTACCAAAAGAGCTTTCTTAAATGGCCGAATTGATTTAGCGGAGGCTGAATCGGTTAATGATTTAATTAATGCCAAAACTGATATGGCAAGAAAACTTGCCTTAAATAATTTAACGGGTAATTTTTCGAAAGAGATTAAAAGAGTTCGGCAAAAAATAACCGATGTAATGGCCAACATTGAGGTAAATATTGATTATCCGGAATATAACGACATTGAGGTTGTAACGAATGATACTCTTTTACCTAAATTAAAAGAGGTAAAGAGTGATGTTGAAAGATTAATTAACAATTCTGAGAATAGTAAAATAATTAAAGAGGGAATCGATGTGGCCATTGTCGGTAAACCAAATGTAGGGAAAAGTAGTATTTTAAACAGATTACTTGATGAAGATAAAGCCATTGTTACGGATATTGCGGGAACTACGAGAGATATTGTGGAAGGTTCCATTAGTTTAAATGGTTTTTTAATTAATTTTATAGATACGGCTGGGATTAGAGAAACCGAAGATGTCGTGGAAAAAATCGGCGTTCAAAAAAGTAGAGAAGTAATAGATAACGCTGATTTAGTTATCATTGTTTTAAATAATAATGAGAAAATAACGGAATATGAAGAAGATTTAATTAAAAGTGTACCTAAAAATAAAAGAATTATCATGGTTAATAAATCTGATTTAGATAGGAAAATAGATTTAGAGGATAAGTATATTTTAGGTAATACAGTTAGTGATAAAGGATTAGATAATTTAAAAAATGAAATAATCAAAGTTTTAGATTTAAATAATTTAATGAATAAGGATTTAACTTATGCCTCCAATGTTAGACAATTAAGTTTACTAAAGAAGGCTTTAAAATCTTTAGAAGAGGCTATTAAAAATATTGGTGGGTATGTTCCAATTGATATGGTTGAGATAGACATTTCTGATGCTTGGAAACATTTGGGAGAAATCACCGGTGAAGTCTACGAAGATGAATTGTTAGATACCTTATTTAGTAATTTTTGTGTAGGAAAGTAAGGGATTATTATGTATGATGTTATAGTTGTTGGAGGAGGACATGCCGGATGTGAAGCTGCCAATATTGCTGGTGTAATGGGAATGAAAGTTCTTCTTTTAACGATGAATTTAAATAATATAGCGGATATGCCTTGTAATCCTTCCATTGGGGGAACTGCTAAAGGAGTTATTGTAAGAGAAATAGATGCTTTAGGGGGCTTAATGGGTGTTGTGGCTGATAAAAGTCATTTTCAAATAAAAATGCTTAATAATTCCAAAGGACCAGCCGTTAGAAGTTTAAGAGCCCAAGCTGATAAAAGGGTATATCCTAAAAAGATGAGGGAAGCTTTAGATAATAATAAAAATTTAGAAATAAAAGAAGGTTTAGTGGAAGATTTAATCGTGGAAGATAACATTGTTAAAGGCGTAATCTTAGATAATGGGAAAAAAATAACAAGTAAATGTGTTATCTTAACTACGGGAACTTATCTTAAAGCTAATGTTTTAGTAGGGAGTGAAAATACGCCTTCAGGACCTCATGGAGAAGGAAGAAGTAACCATTTAAGTGATAATTTAAAGAAGTTAGGATTAAATATTATACGTCTTAAAACAGGTACTCCGGAAAGAATTAAGGCAAGTTCTATTGATTTTTCGAAATGTACGGAAGAACTTGGTGATGATATTTACTATACTTTTAGTCATGATATAAAGCCTTGTTATAAGATAAATGAACAACAAAAATGTTATTTATTATACACCAATGAAAAAACCCATCAAATAATTAGAGAACATTTAAATGAATCAGCAATGTATGGAGGATATGCGACCGGGGTAGGTCCAAGATATTGTCCTTCCATTGAAGATAAAATTGTGAGATTTGCTGATAAACCACGCCATCAATTATTTTTAGAGCCTGAAAGTATCTATTATGATGAATGGTACTTACAAGGATTTTCCACAAGTATGCCAAGATACGTGCAAGAAGAAATGGTCCATAGTTTAAAAGGACTAGAAAATGCTATTATTACGAAATATGCTTATGCCATTGAATATGACGCCATTAGTGCTTTACAAATCAATCCTAGTTTAGAAAATAAGGTCTTAGAAAATTTATTTACAGCAGGCCAAATTAATGGTACAAGTGGTTATGAAGAAGCCGCTGGACAAGGGTTAATTGCGGGGATTAATGCCGCTTTAAAATTACAAGGAAAAGAGCCTCTAATATTAAAAAGAAATGAAGCTTATATTGGGGTTTTAATTGATGATTTAGTAACCAAAGGGGTAAAAGACCCTTATAGGATGCTTACAAGTCGGGCAGAATTTCGTCTTATTTTAAGACATGATAATGCTGACTTAAGACTAAGAGAAATAGGTTATAAGATTGGGACAATTAATAAGGAACAATACGAAAGATTACAAAATAAAAAGAAAGATATTCAAAAATTAAAAGAAGAAATTAAAAGATGGGGAATTAATTTAGAAAAAGATGCTATTAAATTTAAGGAAAAAAATTTACCAATACCTAAACAAAGAATTAATTTTGAAGAACTATTAAAAAGACCAGAAATTACTTTTGATTTTATTAATACCATCCATAAATTTGATTATGATAAAGAAGTTTTAGAACAAGTCGAAATTGAAGTTAAGTATGAGGGTTATATTAAAAAAGCTTATAAAGAAGCAGAAAAATTAAAGAAAATTGAAGAAAAACAAATACCTGATGATATTGATTATAAACTGGTAAGTAACTTAGCTAGTGAAGCAAGACAAAAGTTATCGGAAATTAGACCAAAAACACTAGCCCAAGCATCACGTATTAGTGGCGTAAATCCTTCGGATATTGCTATTTTAGCCGTTTATTTAAAGAAAGAGTATAATCATGAATAAAGAAGAATTTATTGAAAGTTTAAAAGATTTAAATATTGAAGTTACTAATGAGACTATAGAAAAATTAGAAATATACAAAAATTTTTTACAAGAATATAACAAACATACTAATCTAACGCGAATTATTAGTGATGAAGATATTTATTTAAAACATTTTTATGATTCTTTAACTATTTTAAAAGCCTTTGATTTAAATAATGCCAATAATCTTTTAGATATTGGAACGGGAGCGGGTTTTCCAGGCATGGTTTTAAAAATATTTTTTCCTAATTTAAATGTTACTTTACTAGATTCAAATAATAAGAAAACTAAATTTCTAGAGGAAATTACCCAAAAGCTAAACCTAGATGTGGAAATAGTTAATCAAAGAGTAGAGGATTATGCTAAAGATAACTTAAATAAATTTGATGTTGTTACATCACGGGCTGTAGCAAATATGCGAGTTCTTACCGAACTTTCTCTTCCCTTAGTAAATTTTAAAGGTGTCTTTGTGGCTTATAAAGGTAGTAATTTAGATGAACTTGAAGATGCCAAAGATACAATTGAAATAATGCATGGGAAAATACTTCGGATTATAACGTTTATATTATATGACTATGATAATGTTGAAAGAAATATAATAGTAATTAGAAAATATGAAGATACAAAATTAAAAGATTTAAGACCATATAACAAAATTTTGCATAAACCTCTTGCGAAAAATGCGTAAATAAGTTAGAATTAAATAATAGAGGTAGGGGTAAAAAGTGGATACTGAAAAAAATACAGATACACAAGTTTTAAATGTGCCAATTGAAGACATAATTCCTAATCGTTTTCAACCACGACTTAATTTTGATGAAAATTCATTAAAGGAACTAGCATCTTCAATTAAAGAACATGGGATTATTCAACCCCTAGTTTTAAGACGCCTTAATGATAAGTATGAAATCATTGCGGGTGAAAGAAGATATAAAGCTGCTAAACTTGCTGGACTTACATCAGTGCCGGCAATTCTTAGTGATTTAGATGATAATGCGAGTGCCGAAGTAGCCATTGTGGAGAATGTCCAAAGAAAAGATTTAACCTCAATTGAAGAAGCTAAATCTTATAAAACATTACTTGATAAAGGATATTTAACACAAGAAGAACTGGCTAAAAAAATGGGGTTAAGTCAATCAGCAATTTCTAATAAACTTAGATTATTATCTTTATCCGATGAAGTTCAAAAAGCCATTATGGAAGGTAAAATTTCGGAAAGACATGCTCGGAGTCTTTTACAAGTAGAAGATGAAGATGATCAAAATAGTTGGTTAAAAAGAATTATTGAGGAAAGATTAACGGTTAGAGATTTAGATCAAAAATTAAAAGAATTAAATAAAAAAGAAACAAAAGAAGATGATGTGCCAATAATTGAATCAACTCCAAGTATTTCAGATATTAAAGAAAAAGCTACGGATATAGTATCTGCTAAACCGGTAGTAAATAAAGAAGAAGTAAAAACTGAAGAAACTAAAACTAATGTAATACCTAATAAATTCTTTAATTTCTTAGAAGATGAACAAGCCAATATGAATGTAACAGAGGCAACTGATGAAGAAAAAGAAGAGATTGCGGAAGCAATGAATGTAAATCCCATAATTGATCCAAAAGCTCCGGTAGTAAATGTTGAACCAGTTGCGAGTGAAGAAGAAATTGAAATGTTAGATTTTGATGTTCCAACCAAAGAGCAAGAAACAAAAGAAGTAGATACTAAAGTTGAAGAACAAAAAGAATTTAGTTTAGATAAAGCTTATGATTTAATTAGTAAATTAGAAGATGATTTAAGAAATAATAATTATAAAATTAGTATGTCTCGAGAAAATGATGAAAAAGAAGTTAGATATACAATTACAATAAGTAAAGAATAGAATTAAAGTATAACAAAATAAGTTATGCTTTTTTAATAATACAAAAAACTACTCCAGGAATACTGGGGTAGCTAACCTATAAGACAACGCCAACTTCTTGCGTTTTCTAATTTAATCATACTTAAGAGATATTAAAAACGCAATATTTTTTATTCTTTTTCATCTTCTTTACTGACAACTTCGGCTTTACTAATATTTGGTTCACTTCCTTTTAAGTAGTAGTACATTATAGCTCTACTAGAGTCTTTAGTAACTTCACCCGTAACCGCATCTAGAATAATTCCGACCACATCATTTGGGGTATCATACCAGTTATCTTCATAACCTGTTTGAATTTCTTCCATCGTATCGGCCCAGATGTTTTTAGCAACACTACTATAACTTTTGGTAAATTCTCGGTTATTATCGTAACCTAACCAAACTAACATTAAATCATCTTTATTATAACCTACTGTCCAATAATCGGTGGGAGTAGTTCCCGTTTTTATGGCATATTTTCTAGATAATTTACCCGCAATGGTTACCGCCGTAGCACTTGTATAATCCCTAAATGCGGAACTAGTGGTATTAGATAATAATTCATTTAAAATATAAACATAGTTTGGATTTAATACTAAACTATTCTTTTCTTCTTTTGTATAAATAACAACACCATCAGCATCCTCTATTTTTCTAATTAAATATAAATCTTTTTTATAACCACCGGATGCTAATGTATTATAACCCGTTGCATAATCTAAGATGTTTATTTCTCCAGTACCTAAGGCTAGAGATGGTACCGGTAATAATTCTTCCTTAATCCCGGCTTTGTTGGCTGTTTTTACCAGTTCTTCTGGTCCTAGAAAAAGATTAGTTTTAACGGCATAAATATTATCAGAAAAAGCAATTGCGGCGGCCATCGTTATATCTTTATTTGCATATTTATCATTAGAATTAGTTGGTGAATAACTTTCTTTATTATTAATATTAAAGGTTGTATACTCACTTTTAAATTTGGAAGATGATATTAAATTATTTTCTAAGGCACCATAATATAGGAAAGCCTTCATGGTAGAACCTACTTGTCTTTTGGACTCTGTAGCCCTGTTGTAAGCACTTAAACTATAGTCGTATCCTCCCGTTAAAGCCTCAATTTTTCCACTTTGAGGGTCCACAATAACACTGGATACTTGAACCTCACTTTCGGAATTTAAGTTTTTTAAAATGTTTTTTTCTAAACTGGTTTGTTTAGCCATATCTAGGTTAGTATATATCTTTAATCCACCTGTTTCTAAAATACTTTTACTAATCCCGAGTTCTTCAAGTTCTTTATAAACGGCATCTTGATAATACATAAGCATTTGTAAATTGTTTTCACTATTTTTACCAACAATAGTTACATTATCAAAATTTAAATTATCGTATTCTTCTTGGTTAATTTCTCCATTATTATATAAAACTTTAGCAACTACTTTAGCTCTACTTATGGAGGCATCATAATTAGATACGGGATTATATTTATTGGGACTTTTCGGAATACCTGCCAAAATAATTGCCTCTTCTAAAGTAAGATTTTGGACATCCTTATTAAAATAATAGTTAGCGGCATTACTAACGCCATAGTTACCATTTCCGTAGTTTATCGTGTTAAGGTAGGCTTCTAGAATTTCATCCTTATCGTATTGAATTTCCGCAATGACAGTTAAAAAGGCTTCTTCAATTTTTCTTTTCCAAGTTTTATCAAAATCTAAGTATAAGTATTTAACTAACTGTTGCGTAATTGTGGAGGCACCTTCGACGATATGTCCACTTGTTATATTATTCATCATGGCTTTTCCTATTCTTAAAATATCAAAACCTTTGTGAGTATAAAATTTTTTATCTTCCACAGTTACAACGGCATTTACTAACTTTTCATCAATTTCATCTAAATCAGCCCAAGTTGAGGTACTACTTCCTTTAACTACCAAAGTATCCTTATTATCATATAAATAAAAAGTTCCATTATTGGTTATATTAAGTTTTGGAGTAATTAATGCATAAATATTAATACCAACATAAGAAATAATAAAGGCTAAAAAGCCAAATAATAACGTCTTTAAAACCATTCTTTTTAAGCGCAATTTATCGTCACCCTTAATATTATGTAAAAAATATTTAAAATTATGTTGAAATTATATAGTTGATATGTTATAGTTTTTAAGACAAAAGAGGTGATTATATTAAAACATTAATAAACTGGCGTTTATATAATGATGGTAATTTAATCATTAATGATGAAAATGTCACGTGTGAGTTTAAAAAAGATGAGTATTTAATTTATGAAGAAGATGAAAGTATAAATCGGATATTTCTAAAAGAAAAAAGATATGAAAGAGAAAATAATGAGTCTTTATTTGTAATAGATATAAAAAACAAAAAATTTAGTTTTTTACTTAAAGAAAAAGACTATTTAGTAGAAGATAAACTAGATGAAGGTTACTTAGAAATTGCTGAAGATATTACTTTAATGTATAAATTTAGTAATGAAGAAAAGAAAATAGTAATACAAATATTATAGTAACATATATAAGTATGTGCATATAATGAGTAGAATGGAGAAGAGAATTATGAATTTAAAAGATATACCAAAAGAAGAATTAGAATCAATGAGTTATGATGAAATAGCTTATTTAGTTTTAGAACAAAATGGCAAGAAAATGAAACTTTTAGATTTATTTAAAAAAGTTTGTAAAGTTTTAGAATTACCAGAAGAAACTGTGGAAGATAGAATTGCGGATTTCTTTGAATTACTTTCTATTAATAAGAAGTTTGTTTTACTTCCTAATGGTTATTGGGATTTATCAACTAATCATGTTCAAGATATGGTGGTAGAAGATGAAGAAGATACGGAAGTAGAACTTGAAGAAGATAGTGAAGATACCATAGAAGATGAAGAAAATGAAGAAGATGATATTTTCTATGATACAGATTTAGATGATAGTGATGATGACGATGATGATTTAAAAGATTTAGTTATCATTGATGATGAAGAAAATATGGGAGAATAGTTACTATTATTTAAATTAAACATATATTAATAAATAAACGTGAGACATTAGTGTTTCACTTTTTATTACGGAGGGTTTTATGAAATTTTGGAAAAATATTGGTATTAGAATATCTTTTATTACCATTTTAATTAATTTTTTATTATTTTTATTTAAGTTAATTGCGGGTTTAATTGGCCAATCAGGAGCCATGGTTTCGGATGCTGTTCATTCTTTATCTGATGTGATTACGACCATTTTAGTTATCTTTGGGCTAGTTATGTCGAGTAAAAGTGCTGATAAAGAGCATCCTTATGGCCATGAAAGAATGGAGTCGGTTTTTGGAACACTTCTTTCCTTTATGTTATTTTTAACTGGTATGGGTATTGGTTATAAAGGCATAATGAATATTTTATCGGGAAGTAAGTTAGTAGTTCCAGGAGTAATTTCTTTAATCGCTGCTTTAGTTTCCATAGTTATTAAAGAGGCAATGTTTCATTATACAAATTACTATGCGAAGAAATTGAACTCTACATCCCTAAAGGCTGATGCTTGGCACCATCGGAGTGATGCTCTATCTAGTATTGCATCATTTGCCGCTATCTTAGCATCTCGTTTAGGTCTTCCCATTTTAGATTCGATTTGTAGTGTGGTAATATCCCTATTCATCATTTATAGTGCGATTTCTATTTTTAGGGAGGCTACTAAAGAAATGGTAGATACCGCTTGTGATGAAGAAACATACAATAAAATATTAAATTTAGTTAAAAAATGTTATAAAAATATGGATATTAAGGATTTAAAAACGAGAATGTTCGGAAGCAAAATATATATTGATTTAGAAATCGCTCTTGATGGTAATACTTCTTTAAATAAAGTTGATAGTATTGTAAGAAAAATTCATGATAATGTCGAAAAAGAATTTGCATTAGTTAAACATTGTAATATCCATGTTATTCCCAAAAAATAAAAATATTGTTATTTTATTCAAAAAGTGCTACAATATACCCTTAATTAAAGGGGAAAATTATGGGATATTATAGAAGCGAAAAAATTAATTTAGAAAAAGATAAATATACTATTTTAGATGAAAGTAAGTTGGGGAAAGAATATTCCTTTTTAGGAAGTGGTTCAGAAGGTACAGTATATAAGATAGATGATAATACAGCTTTTAAAATGTTTAATCTATTGAGAGAGGAAGATAAACTTAAAAATAAATTTTCAAAGATTGAACTATTAAGAGAGATTAAAGATTCATCTTTTGCTTTTCCTACCGAAATTGTCGGGTTTAGTGATGGTTATAAAGAAGGTTATTTAATGCCTTATATAAAACCAAGTGAAGATTATGGTAGTTTATCAGAATTAAATTATCTTAAAGAATACTCTAAATTATTAAAAATGGTTATTTCTTTATCTGATGCTTTAAAAAGAATTCATAAAAAAGGAATAACTATTGGGGATTTTCGTTTAGAGAACATTATTATTGATCATAATGATAATCCTGTCTTTGTGGATACCGATAATTATGCCTTTTTAGGTTTTGATTATGATATAAAAGTATATCAAATAGATGATGTTGAAGAAAAATATCCCTCTTTAAATTATCAAGAAATAGATAAATATCTTTTTGGTAAATTTTGTTTAGAACTTTTTTGTGATGAATTTTATGCTCATATAAATGATAGAATGCTACCTTTAATGATTAATATGATGAATATAAATAAGTATGAAAAAGATGCTTTAAGGTTATTATTTTCAAGATATGGTAATAAACCTTATATTGGGGATATTTTAAAAAGTATTAATTCAAGTGAAGCTTTAATAAGTGAAGAACAAGGAAAAATATTAGAAAGGATAAGATAGAAATGGAAACTTTACTAAGTGGTAAAAAAATAAAAACTAAATCTAATATCATCGATATTGCTAGTTTAAGTGATTATGAATGTTATGGTAAAGGTGATGAAGGTAAAATCTATAAAATAGATGATAATTTAGCCTTTAAAAGATTTTTTGTGCAAGATACTAATTTAGATAATAAGTTTAAAAAATTAGAATTATTAATATCTTTAAAAAATCCTTATTTTACCTTTCCTTTAGGGTTAGTTAGACTTGATGGTAAAATAATAGGTTATTATATGCCTTTTGTTAAAGAACATTTTGGTTATCCTTCTTTTGCTTATCTTAGACACATTAAAAGTAGAAATGAACTAATTAATATGTTTATTAAAGGAGATGCCGCGATAAAGTTTGCTCATGATAATAACCTTACTCTAGGGGATATTAAATACAACAATATTCTAATTGATAATAATAACAATCCTATTTTTATAGATACGGATAATTTTGCTTATGGTAACCTTAGTTACGATTTAGATCCTGATGTATCGCATACTTTAGAGAAGATGTATAAAAGAGAGTTTTCTCAAAAAGATAATGATATTTATTTATATAGTAAAATGGTTATGAGTTATCTTTTTACTGATAGTTTAATTTATATATATGATAATAAAGAATTTTTAGAAAAGATGTTATCTTTTGTTGAGGCTCCCAAAGATATTAAAGAAGGATTAGAATGTATATTCTCAGATAGTGAAAATAAACCTTATATTGGACCAATTTTAAGGAAAATTAATCCTTCTATCACTTTAATACCATCTTATTATAAAAATAAATTAAATACTTGGTAATATTGCTAGAAATGGTTATAAATGATATAATTTTAAAGAAAAGAGTGATATTATGTTTGAAAGATTAGATAATATAGTAGCAAAGTATAATGAATTAAAAGAAGAACTTACCAAACCTGAAGTATTAAATAATTATAATAAGTTAAAAACATTATCTAAAGAACAAAGTGATTTAGAGGAAGTAGTTAATAAGTATGATGAATATAAAAATACTACTAAAGCTTTAGAAGAAGCTAAAAGTATGTTAAGTGATCCGGAGTTTAAAGAAATAGCGGAAAGTGAAGTTGAAAGTTTAACTGCTAAAATAGAAAGTCTTAAAAGTGAGTTAGAAATACTACTTGTTCCAAAAGATGAAAATGATGGTAAGAATGTAATTATGGAAATAAGAGGAGCAGCTGGAGGAGATGAAGCTAATATCTTTGCCGGTGATTTATTTAGAATGTATTCTTATTATGCTGAAAATAATGGTTGGAAAATAGAAGTTTTAAATGCTATTGAAGGCACTAGTGGAGGGTTTTCCCAAATAGAATGTATGATTAAAGGGGATAATGTTTATTCTAAATTAAAATATGAAAGTGGCTCTCACAGAGTTCAAAGAGTACCGGTTACAGAAACCCAAGGAAGAGTCCATACTTCAACGGCCACTGTTTTAGTTATGCCCGAAGTAGAAGATGTTGATATCGAAATTAAAGAAAGTGATTTAAAGATAGATGTTTTCCATTCAAGTGGCGCTGGTGGACAATCCGTTAATACTTCTAACTCTGCAGTAAGAATCACCCATATTCCAACGGGTGTAGTAGTAGGTTGTCAAACGGAAAGAAGTCAACTTAAGAATAAAGAAAATGCGATGAAGTTACTTAGAATAAAATTACACGATGAAATGAAACAAAAACAAGATGCCTCAGTGGAAGCTGAAAGAAAGAGTAAAATTGGTACTGGAGATAGATCTGAGAAAATTAGAACTTATAATTATCCTCAAAATAGAGTTACGGACCATCGTATAAATTTCTCGGTTATGGAACTAGATAGGGTTATGAATGGACATTTAGACCCTATTATTGAAGCTTTAATTACTGAAGATTTAAGACTAAAATTACAAGGTGAAAATAATTAATTATGAGTGTTAGTTTTAATGAGTATGCTTGTTTAGAATGTGGAACAAGACAAATATTTCCTGTTAAAAATAGCGCTAAAGTGGGAAAAGTAAATGAGGCTTTTTGCTTTAAATGTGAAAGAAGAACAAAACATGTGCATGTTGGAGACATTAAAACATTCTTAGAATTAGATAATTCTAAAAAGAATGAAGAATATCGGAAAGTATTAAAGAAGAAATATGATAGATAATTATGATGTTGAGTTATTAAAAAAATATTTACCTAAAGAAAAGTACGAAGAAGGATTAAAAAAGTTAAAAAGTGGTTATCCAGTCCAATATATAATTGGCAATGTTGATTTTTATAATTTAAATATTTTAGTTAATGAATCCGTTTTAATTCCAAGATTTGAAACGGAATACTTGGTAGATAAAACTATTAAGTATTTAAAAAAGTTAAATCTAAGTAATCCTAAAATATTAGAAATAGGTACTGGTAGTGGGTGTATTAGTATTGCTTTAAAGAAAAATATTGAGTGTGAGATTACCTCCGTTGATATAAGTAAAGAGGCTTTAGAATTAGCTATTATTAATGCTAAAAATAATAATGCTTTTATTAACTTTATTAATGAAGATATTAATAATTATGAAGATGATAATAAGTATGATTTAATTATTAGTAATCCTCCTTATGTACCATATAACTCCGAGGTATCTGATAAAATAAAATATGAACCGGAGAAGGCTATTTATGCAAAAGATAATGGCTTATATTTTTATAAGGTTATATTAGAAAAATTAAAAGATAATTTAAAAGAAGATTATTTAATAGCTTTTGAAATAGGAGATAAAGAAGGAAGCAAGATAAAAGAACTTGCATCTATTTATTTAAATAATCCTTATGTTTTAATAGAAAAAGATTATAATAATTATGAAAGATATGTATTTATATCTAATAAGGAAATAATAAGTATAGATTAATTTTTATACTTATTTTTTATTGGTACATGAAAAGTTATTGCGTCTAAGTGTAATAACTTTTAAAAATTGAGAATTATTACGATGAACCGTAATAACTTTTTGTTTTAATTATTTAGTAGTTAGCAAAACTAGCAAAAAAGCGGCAAAAAATATCTAAAAGCGGCGAAAAAGCGGCAAAAAGTATTCAAAAGCGGCGAAAAAGCGGCAAAAAGTATTCAAAAGCGGCGAAAAAGCGGCAAAAAATATCTAAAAGCGGCGAAAAAGCGGCAAAAAGTATTCAAAAGCGGCGAAAAAGCGGCAAAAAATATCTAAAAGCGGCGAAAAAGCGGCAAAAAAGTAGCAAATAATGCTACTTTAATTTCCAACAAGATCCACCAGATTTTGCATCATTATATATTTTTCCTTGTTTTTTTAATAAATTTAATAAATATCTTACTCTATTTAATTTGTTTTTATCATCTAAAGATTTTGGAAGTTTATTATTTAATAATGCATATATTTCTTTTCTATTAGCTGAACCATACTCATTTAAATATTTTAAAATTATTTCCATATAAAATTCATTTTCTAGTCCTGAATTATATACATATTCATCTTTTTTGCCAGTTATTTTGGCAATATCTGATGAAATATAAATATTTGGATACCTTCCTTCAATTAAGTTTTCACTCTTTAAGTAATCGCTTTGTTCTTTAGTAATTTGATATCCTTTTTGAACTCTATCTAATAACATTATTTTATCAATATCTAAATTTGTTTTTTCAAATAACAACTTACTGTACTTTTCATCAATTATTTTGCCATATAATGTTACCTTTACTCTATTTGGTTCCGATAAATCATAATCAGGTAATGGAAAATATTTATCTTTTTGAATGTTGTATATTCTTCTTATTCCACTTCCAACAGTATCAATCATATTTAAATTAACCATAGCATTGGCAAGAAATGGATTTCTATAGTAAGGTGATGAATAGCCATCCTTTAAAACATTTTCAACCTTTTCAGGGATAAAATATCCTTCGCTAGTTATTATTAATTTATCTTTAAATTCCATAACATTTATTATACCTTTTAAACGATAATCTTGATGAACAATACAATTATTAATTAATTCTCTTAATATATAATTATCGTATTGATCTACTTCTAAAGGAAATAGTGTGTTTTCATTAACCATATAGCGATATCTTAGATTTCTAATTTTATTATTAATTTTTTCAACATTAACTAAAAATGGAATACCAAAGTGTTCATAATCTATAACGTTGGTTTCATCGTATAATTTCCAAGTCATTCTAGGTGTATATCCATTCATTAGATAATCATCATCATTTTTACCAAGTAAAAGCATTGCTGCATAAGTTATTTTGCCATCTAATAATAATTTAGCCTTATTTAAAAAATCTAAATCTGATAAATTATCTATTTCATCAGCAATACTTTTTTCTTTATATTTTATTTTAAATTGTTTTCTTGCAAGTTCAATAGCCTCTTTATCTAAATTATCAATCGTGGCTTTTTCAATTATTTGTCTTGACCAATCATAATTGGCGGTGGCTTTAATTTGGTCAATTTTAAATTGTAATAAAGGAGCTAAAGATTCTCCTGTTCTTCCGTAAGGGTATCCTTTCCAATTGATTGGACTACCGGAAGCTGCAGGTACTTGAAACATAACAACACGATTATTGTTTAAAATTAAAGGGTATACTTCTATAAATGTTACATTATCAGTAGTATTATCGGCAATTTGTTTTTTTACATTATTAAAATTATTATTTTCACAATAATGCGTATTAATAAAATCATGAGTTTTATCATCAATTCCAAATACAATCCATCCATATTGTTTGTTTCTTAATGTAGCCTCATTACCAATTGCTGAAAAATATTTGCCTAATTTATCTATACTAAAATTATTTTTAGCACTTTTAAATTCGACAACTTCATTTTCAAAATTTTTAAGTAATTCATTTAATATTTGCGTTAATTCTTCATTAGTTTTCAACCTTTTCACCTTCTTCATTTTCTATAATTTCATATCCCAATTTTTCATAGGTTTTCTTTCTTTTTAAAAACATATTTCTTGTTTTAGGATAGTTATCATCGACATAGTCAAATACTAAAATCTCTTTTTTATTTTCATTTTTCCGATGTAATCTTCCTAAGTATTGAGTTATTTTTGTTTTACCAGAGCCTGGCATTGTTAGAAATAAAGTATCAAGTTTTGAATCATCAAATCCTTCACCTAAGCAAGATCCAGTTGCTACAATGATTTTATTTTCATTCTTTTCATCAATTGCTTCATTTATTTTTTCATATTCATTGAGTAACTTTTTCCCCATACCTCCTTGATATTTAAAAACATTATCCGTAAATTTTTTTAAACTATTATAGATATCTTCTAAATGTCTTATTCTTTCAGTTAGTACTAATATATTTTTATGTTTATTAAATTCTTCTTTAATATCTTTAATAATTGTTGCTGTTCTAATAACGTCTTTCGCTATAAAATCATTTAATTCGTTTAGTTCATAATTTTTAATATCAGGATTTGTAAATGTTAAATGACTTTTTTTAACAATAATTTTCATTGGTATTTTTAAATTTTGATTAAATTCTAAAGCATTTATTTCACATCTTATATCTCCACATTGCATAAAAACGATTGGAGTATGACCGTTTTCTCTTTCGGGAGTTGCTGACATACCATAAACATATTTAGCATTAGATTTGTTGATAACTTTTTCGAATGTATAAGCTGCCGCATGATGGCATTCATCAACTATTATCATACCATAATTATTAACAATATCTAAAACCTCTCCATTATTCCAAATTGATTTTATACTGGCAACATCAATGTTATTTGTAAGATTTTTCTTTTTACCACAGAACTCCCCAACTTCGTCTATATTCAAAAATTTTTTAATTGCTTTTTGCCATTGGTTTAATAATTGTAAATTTGGTACTAAAACTAGAGTATTAGTGTTTATTTTGGCAATCATACTACAAGCTATAACAGTTTTACCATATGCAGTTGGAGCACATAAAATACCATTGTTATATTTTAACATTTTATTTAATGTATCTATTTGGGTTTCTTGTAATGTACCATGAAATTCAACATCAATTTTGTGTCCCTTATTTCTATTATCAATAATATTCATTTTAACATTATTTTCTTTACATAGAGATTCTAAATATTCAAAAGTTCCTCTAGGAATTTTTAAATATTTACTATCTTCTTCACTACAATCAATAATCATGGGAGTATTATATACAGAAAGTCTCATTCTCTGTTTACGATAAAATTCGGGATTAGCAAATGTTGCTAATCTTTTAAAACAAGATTTTACACCTGAATTTAAATTGGCTTTATCAATATAAATCATATCATTTAAAATTATATTTATAGAACTTGGATATTTAAAATTATTTTTCTTTTTATTTTTAATATCTTTTTTAATATTTGATACTTCAGAACTAATATCGATTGTTTCATTTGATATTAAATTGATTTTTTCAAGTACTTCGTTTAAAGTTAGTTTTTTTAAGTTTTTTAAAAAGTCAAATTGATTATCAATTTTTAGAAAACTCCTATTTACAAATAATGTGTTTCCGTATTTTGCTGCATCATTTTGAAATGGTAAAGCAATTAAATTACCATAACCATCCTTTTGTAAATAATCTTGGTTAGGAAACATTCTATCAAATGAATCCATCTTAAAATTATCTTTAATTTCCATTGTTTTAGATAATAATAAACTTCCTAATTTACGAGCTGTTAAAGCTTTTATATTTTCATTAAAAAATATCCATATGTGGTAACCTTTACCAGATCTACTTTTTTCAATTCCAATAGGTATTGTATATTTATCACAAATACTTGCAAATGCTAAAACGTCGTCTTTAACATCCAAATTACCATTTTTGTCATCAAAATCAAAAGCTAAAAAATAACAGGTATCACCCTCTAATAATGGATATATTCCTATAACTTTATTAGGGATATACATATGATTTTTTATAACATCTAATGTTAAAGGAGCATTATCTTTATATTGGCAATTTTTACAACTAAGTCCTTTTCTAATATTGCAAATGTTTTCTTTCCAAAAATTATTACAAGTAGGAGTGTAATTTACTTTTCCATCTTTTATATACATGTGAGGATACACATCATTTCTACCTTTGAAATAATCGGCAAAAATTGTAATTTTATCTTGAATTGATAATGTTGGAGTTGCATTAGAAATTCTTTGCTTTAACATTTCATTTTCTTGCTGTAATTGAAATATTTTGCTTTCATTTTCAATTATTAATTTTTTTACTTCTTCTTCGGTTATATTTAACACACCTTTCTAAAAATATATATTATAATTTAATTTAAAAAAATTGGAAGTAGTCTACTGGTAAACATCTAAAGTGAATGTCAATTAATGAGGAATACTTATAACTAAATTAATTATATCAAAATTGTTTCTAGCAAGCAATATATTAACTTTATTTGTAAGATTTTCGTGTTTATTTAATTTTTATATTATTATGTTAACATTTTTAGATTATTATTTTAAAACTTTAACAAAAACTAGCAAAAAAGTAGACGAAACTAGCAAAAATCTAGCAAAACTAGCAAAAAAGCGGCGAAAAAGCAGCAAATTTTTGCCGCTTTAACCTATAAATAAGTATTATAAATTAATTTTACTGCACACTTACTGCACTAAAATTCACTACCTAGTAAGAAATCAATTAAATTTAAATGAATAATACCATCTCTAGATAAGTCTTCTTTATCTAAAGAAATAACATATTTAGGATAGTTATCTTGAATATCTTTAAAGGCTCCAAATTTTCTTTCTATTACTTCTTTATTATCTTTTATTTCATAAGTAACTTGAATATATTTTGTTTCTTCATCTTTTTTGGCAATAAAGTCTATCTCACCTTTTTTAGTTTTACCAACATAGACAGTATAGTTTCTATTGATAAGTTCATTATAAACAATGTTTTCTAAGATGATATAATTTTTAAATTCGGGATTATTAACTTTTATTTGGGCAATACCTAAGTCTGTTGCATAATATTTATTTAAAGTTTTTAAGACCCCTTTACCACTTAAATCATTACGATATACTTTTCTAATAATTAAAGCTTTACATAGAGCATCAATATATGTATATAGTGTTTCATTTGATATTTTTTTATATTCTTTATTTAAATATTTAATAATATTATCTGCGGAAAATTCTCTACCCATTGTTTCAATTAAATATTGAAGTATTTTATCAAATAGAAAAGTATCTTTTAAATTAAGTCTTTTAACAACATCTCTTAAGATAATTGAATCATATACACTATGTAAATAGTTTTTAATATCTGTTTCATTTTCAAATTCACATCTATTAGGGAGTCCTCCCCATTTAGCATAATCCCAAAATGTATTTAAGTCATTTCCATCTTTTTTAGTTAAAGAAATATATTCTTTATATGATAGAGGATTTATATTAAATATAACATATCTTCCTGATAAATCTGATGATAATTCTTCAGATAATAACTTACTATTAGAGCCAGTTAAAAATATACTTATATTTTTAACGGAAGCTCTTAGAGAATTAATTACTTTTTCGAAGTTATCAACATTTTGAATTTCATCTAAAAAGACATAATATATTTTATCATCTTTAATTTGTTCTTTAATATATTTATTTAGTTTTTTATAATCTGTTAGTTCTTCATATTCAATAAATTCAAAGTTAATATTAATAATATGATCATTACGAATTTTTTTCTTAGTCGTAAGTTCATCTATTATTTGATTTAAAATAATAGATTTACCACATCTTCTTATTCCTACAAGTATTTTAATTAAATTAGAATCATAAAATCCTCTAATTTTAGATAAATAGTCCTCTCTTATAAGCATAATATTCACCTCTATAACTATTATATATTATTATTCATTATTTGTAAAGTTATTACGTTTAACCGTAATAACTTTCAAAAAATAAAAATTATTACGTTTGGATGTAATAATTTTTTGATATAATAAAAGAACTTTATAATATATGTAAATAACACTTGTAATATTAATGTTACATATATTATAATTGATACAAGAGATGTCTATGTTGTTAGATGCTTAACCTCAGTCCATTTAATTTTAATCTTTTGAAAAAAATTTTTATTATTAATTTGGAAGGAGGGATGTCCAATGAAAGGATATTGTAAAAATGGACTACATTGTTGGTCTTATTATCGCTCTTGTAGTGATAGCATACATTCTTCATCGAGACTAAATATAAGAGCATCTACCAGTTATGATAGATGCTCAATACCGTCTATTATGGACTGAGAGTATCTAACATAAATTAGACATCTCTTTTCCTTATATGAATATTATATACTAATTTTAATTATATATGCAATACTAAATTACATATTCCCCTTCAATTAGTGTCTATTATTATAGCATTATTGCTCTATTTGTCAAGATAACGGACACTTTCATATAATAACAAATATATCTATTTTAATATATACTTTGTGCTAGGGCCATTTCCTATTTTACTAATAATATTATTATCAGCCATTTTGTTTAATATTATGGAAGTTGTGGTTTTTTCTTTATTTATTAACTTTTCGGCTTCTTTTCTGGTTACTTCATTATGACTATTTAAATAATTAATAATTGTTTTTTCTTCCTTATTATCATCATCATTTTCTATTAAAGTTATTCTTGGAAGTTTAACAACGAATGAAGCTGGTAGGGCATTAATTTCTAAATTTAAATTAATATTTTTATAATATTCATTTACCCTTTTTAAACCACTTCCGATTGCTTCAACTCTTTTTAAACGCATAAATATAGCTTGTAAATAAGGATTTCTTGATGTTGATAGGCCTGCTAGGGCATCTTCAATTGTTATATTTCCATATAAAGAACCATAACTAATAAATTCTATGCCTTCATCTTTATATATATTTATAATATTAGAAGTAATCGTGGAATAATCTCTATGGATTAGAGAATTTAAAATAATTTCTCTTAAAACAAATTCAGGATATTCCTCTATATCTTTTCTTATTGAATTATCTATTAAGCCATAAGTTGCCGAATTAATTTTTAAATAAGTTAAAGCATTATCATATATTTCCAATAAGGAACCACTAAATTCTTTTCTATCTAAAAAATTAGTTTTAGAAGTTGATTCATAAGAAGCAACTTTTATAGTAAATGGATTTTGGTCAGATAGTAAAAGTGCTAAATTAGTATATTGGTCTTGTTCATTTTTTAAATGTAAATTCTTTTTAATACTATTATCATTTATATCAATATTAACTTCATTAAAAGCATCTTTAATATAATTAAATGTTAATTGTTGATTTATAGATACTGTAGTTTCATATTTAATATTTGCATAAATTTCTTTATATAACTTTTCAATATATTTTTGATTATAATCAATATTATCATTCATAAACAATTCCCCTTTAAGTAATATTATATAACAAAAATGATAATATTGTATAAAAAAATAAAGAGTTACTTTCTCTTATGAGGAACTCTTTCATCTGTTAAATATAATATATAATCAATAGGAACATTATAATATATAGCTAGTTTAATTAATTTATAAACAGGAATGTTTTTAGCGCCAGTTTCATATTCAGCATAACCATTTCTACTCATATCTAAGACTTTGCCTATATCTTCTTGAATTAGATCTCTATCTTCTCTAATTTCTTTAAGTCTATTCATATTATAATTAGTATGAAATATCTTAGAAGGTTTATATTCATTTTTTATTAGAGTAAGTCCTAATAAATAGTCTATAGATACTTTAAAATAATTAGCAAAATCTTTTAATTTATTTAAAGGTATGGCTCTTTTTTCAGTTTCATACCTTGAATAATTAATTTGACTAATTTTTAAATCTTCAGAAATATTTTTTTGAGAAATGTTTTTCTCTTTTCTTAACACTTTTAATCTGTTCATAAAAAAATTATATAAAACATGATAAAAGTTGTTAATTGTATGTCGCTTTAAGGTTTAAATAAAATTTATTTTTCTTTTATGAGGTATTCTTTCATCAGTTGCGTATAATATATAATCAATAGGAACATTATAAAATAAAGCAAGTTTAATTAATTTATTAATAGGTATATCATTGGCGCATCTTTCAATTTCTTTATAACCACTTCTTGTAATACCTAATATATTTCCAATATCTTTTTGAAGTAAGTCTTTATCTTCTCTTATATCTTTTAATCTAGTCATATTAGAATTTATTGGGATAATTTTAGATTCGGGATATTTAGTAATAATATCAGTTAAACCTACTATGCAATCAATTGATGTATTAAAATATCTAGCAAATTTTTTTAATGTAATAGTGGACATAGTTCTTTTTTCAGTTTCGTATTGCGAATATCCATTTTGACTTATATTTAAATCTTTAGCAATTTCTTTTTGTGATAAATTTCTTGCTTTTCTTAATGTTTTTAAATTATTCATATTTAAATCACACTAAAATTATACATAGGCATTATTTGAGATATTGATTTATGGCATAAGTTGAGATATAATATAACTATAATATATACCAATAAGCGACTTAATTGGAATATTTTATTTGTATTTTTATTTCGGTATTTATAACAATTGTATAATTTATATAAATATAACAAATAATAAAAATAAATAAGAAAAGGGAAGTATATGATTAAAGAAAGACTAGAAAAATTAAAACATTTAGAACATAAAGAAGTCTATTTATTAGTGGGTTTTATTATTTTAGCATTAGTCTTAATATTAGTTAAAAATATTATTAAGAATACTTATGCTTATTATAATTATGAAACAGATCCAGTTCCTATATTTACCGGTAAAGTTGGAAACTTTGCTGGTAAAGGAGATACTTCTCCTTTAACTGATAGAACTACGGATGTTAATTTAATGTTTTATGTTCAAGATATAACTAATCCTAAAAATTATACTATTATGGATGGAACACCAGCCTTAGTATCAGGATATGTCGTTAATGATAAAAAGAGTAATTGTATACCAACAAGTGGAACTTATAAAATGACCGAAGAAAAAGTATATTCTATAGCAAGTGATGGTCTCGTAACTGTGGAAGTATCTCAAGATAATCCAAATCAAGTAGTATGTCGAATATATTATGATTATGGAAAAGATTTAAATCAAGATGATGTAATTGTGTTTGCTTTAATTGAAGATGACTTAGGAATGGTAATTAATAATAAAAATAATAAACATTATACAATGACAGAAACAATCCCAACAAGCCAATATACATATGATAGTACCATATCAAATTGTAATACCGAAAATAATATTAAAACTGAAATAAGTTATGATACAAGTAAAGGTTTTTCATTTGAAACAGATGGTCCAAATATATGTTATGCCTATTTTAATAAAAGTTAAGGAGGAAAATTAAGTGAAAAAGAAAGTATTTATATATTTATTAATTGCATTTGTTGTTGGTATTATTATATTTGAAAGTTATTCAATTTCAAATATGCTTATTAATCACACAAATGTCTTTGAAGATATTAAAACAGTAGATGTATTTAATAATAAAGATAAAACATTATCAATAAAAGTCCAAAGTGGCGGAGAAAACGACTTCAAATGGTATGAACCAGAAAATAGGAGTAAATGGCCTGATAAAGCACAATATACCTATGTAGGAACAAAATGTGAAGATGCAAATGGAACTGATGTAGGAGATACAAAACCCTATGTAACATTTAACGAAAACACATATACAGCTACAATAACAACAAAAAAGACAATATATTGTACTTTATACTTTGGAAAAGGAAGACCAGCCTTAGAAGTCCTAGATAATCAAGGTGGAGAATATTATGGTAGTGGTACAACAATAGGACAAGGAAAACAAGGAAGCAGAGTAGCAGTAGAAGGATTATATAGATTTAAAGGAACAAAAGATCAAGTAACAAATAACTTCGTATGCATAGGAGGAACACTAAATCCCGAAAAATGTGGAACAGAGAATAATAATGAATATTTATATAGGATAATAGGAGTAACCGACGGAACAGAAGAAAAAGACTTAGGCTTAGAAGCAGGAATGTTAAAGGTAATAAAGGCAATACCATCAAGTACAAATCAGAAATGGGCAAGTAGTGATAGTTCAAATTACGATTGGGACCATGCAAATAATACAGTAAGAACGACATTAAATGGAACATTTTATAATAGTTTAGAAGCAGGAATAAAAGGAATAATCCCAAAAGTATATTGGTGGAAAGGAGATAATACAACAGAAACAGCAGCATCAGAAACAAAGACAAAAACAACAGGACAATATCAAATAGGATTAATGTATAAAAGTGATTATTATAATTCATGGACATATGCATCAAATAAAAATAGTTGGCTTCATATTACCAACACAATGAGCGGAAAAACATCAACATATACCAATCCTGAATGGACCATGACTAGGTATGGCATCGTCGGGGACCATTACGTTGCATGGCAGGTGGGCTCCTTCGGGAGTTTGTCCGGGAACGATGTGGCCTATTTGCCTACGGTTCGCCCAGTCTTCTATCTACCATCCACAACAGGACTAGTAGGAAATGGAACAGAATCTAGTCCATACGTAATAACAAGTTTGAGCAATGCATAATATCGCCCAAGGCGGCATTATGGCGAAAATTAAAGGCGTGCCGGTTAAAAATTGTTATATTATATAAATCTATAATACCGGCACCGGCCGAGGATTCGATATAAGGTATAATGATAAATTAGAAACTGATAAAAATATTAATGTAAAAGTTGATAAATATTATCAGTTTTTTAATTGTATAATTTAATATACAAAAAATATTGACTTTATATTTAATATATAGTATAGTTAATGTATCAATAACAATACATAGGGGGTAATAATGAAAATATCAAGTATTAATAGTAGTTTAACATTAGAATATGTAAGTAGTGGACAAGAAAATTTATATTTAGAAAGAAAGAGTGCTAAAGTATCTTTACAAGATTTAGCAAATGAAATTGCTTCATTTGCTAATGCTAATGGAGGTACTTTAGTAGTAGGTATATCTGATAAAGGTATAATTGAAGGTTTTAATTTTTGTGGTACTAAAAAGTTAAATGAATGTGAAAAAGTAGTAACTAATTATTTAAAACCAACACCAATATGTAAGTGTGAATTAGTACCTATAAAAAATTATAAAAATGAAGATGATTATATATTATTATTTCATATAGAACCAGAAATAAATTATATAGTTAAGAATAATAAAGATGAAGTATATTATAGAGAAGGGGATTCTTCAATTAAATTAACTTTAGAACAAATAAGAAGTTTAGAGTATGATCGAAGGGAAAGAGATTTTGAAGGGGAAATATTAATAGATACTTCTATAGAAGATGTAGATTTAGAAATGGTTGAGTTATATAAACAAAAAATAGATACTGATGTATCTAATGAACAATTATTAAAAGCGAGAGGCTTTTTAAAAGAAAAAGATGGTGATTTACATTTAACTAAAGCGGGAATGCTTTTATTTGGTAAAAATCCGACAGTATACTTACCTGGGGCTAGAGTAAGAGTTTTAAAGTTTGAAGGAAATACATTTCAGCTAGGAGCTGAAATGAATATCGTTAAAGATAGAACTTTTGACTCATGCCTTTATAAAACAATAGAAAACGCTAAAGAATTTATTAATTCTCAATTAAGAGAATTTACCCATTTAAATCCTAATGGGATATTTGAAACAGTACCAGAGTATCCAGAATTTGCTTGGTTTGAAGGTTTAATTAATGCTGTTATTCATAGAGATTATAGTAATAATGGAGATTATATTACTGTTAAATTATTTGATGATAGATTAGAAATAAAAAGTCCAGGTAAACTAGGGGGATTTGTTACTATAGATACAATGAAAACTAAAAGATACTCTAGAAATCCTCAAATATCTAGAGTATTAAATGAAATGGGTATTGTAAGAGAATTAAATGAAGGGGTAAAAAGAATTTATATTGAAATGAAAAACTTCTTTTTAAAAGAGCCAGTATATACAGAACCAGAGCATAGTTCAGTTTTATTAGTATTAGATAATAATATTGTAACTCGTAGTAAAAGAAAAGAAGAAAGTATGTTAAGAAATGGTAAAATTAAAGAAGTATGGGATAGTTTAAATTATGCGGAAAGAAAAGTGTTAACAACACTTTATGACAAAGGAGAAATAACATCAGAAGAAACAGCTAAACTAATTGAAAGAAGTAAGCCTACGGCAGTAAAAATGTTAAATAAATTCATAAGTATGGATTTAATTGTATGGACAGGAACATCAAAAGCTGATACGCATGGAAAATATATAATAAAATAAAAATTAAATCGGAATTTTTAATTCCCTTAACGGTCCTTTTTAGGACCGTTAACTACCGTTAAATACAATTAACTACCGTTAAATACAATTAACTACCGTTAAATACAATTAACTACCGTTAAATACAATTAACTACCGTTAAATACAATTAACTACCGTTAAATACAATTAACTACCGTTAAATACAATTAACTACCGTTAAATA
>CANRGQ010000004.1 GCA_947630195.1 uncultured Bacilli bacterium | reverse complement strand
TATTGCTACATATAAAACTATTCTTTTAATTTCTTTCTTCATACTCTTTTACCTCTTTTATATTATTAATTATTTATTTAATTTTATACAATGTTGTAAATACCGAATGCTAATTACAAAATAAAAATAATATTCTTCTACCTTACATTTAAATGATATCTCAAATAATGCCATAAGTCAATATCTCATAGAGTATAATATGTAAAGATAAAAATAATTATGTTTATGATATAATTTATTATTTATAAATGACATAAAGAATATACTTAAGCAAATAAAAAGCCCCATTAAGGAACTAATTATTTGTGCTCGGATTGTTTACAGTTGACAACCGGCAACGCTCGCTAGAGATTATTGTCCGTAGCAGGGAATGCACCGAGCAGCCTAGTGCACACAACTTAACTTGTCAATTTAATTGTATCATTTTTAGATTTAATTGTAAAGTGTTTTTTTCTCACATGTTAATCCTTTTTTAAAATGTTACATATAAATTTTTTTAAATTGTTACATTTTAATTTTAACACTGGAATATTTATTGATAGGCAAATCATTGACAATAGGCAGTAATAATTCGTCATACTTATTGTAATATCTTATTTTTAAGATATTACAAATTCTATAAGAATTGTTACTGGGTTCCTGTTGTCAATGAGGAACTATCAATAAATAAAGTGTAACATTTCTAAAAAATCTTAACAGTGTTTTTTTCTCACATTGCTTTATTAATTTTACTTTTTTAATTTTAATTTGCTTTAATCCTCCAATTAAAAGGTTATTATCTTCGACAATAAATGTTTCAATTATATAATTATTTTTATATAATTCTTTAATTGAAAGCATAGGATAAACTAAATGGTTAATATCATATACTTCTTTATATAAAACATAATTACCTTTTAGTAGTGTACTCCGCCATGTCTTATATTTATCTAATATTTTTAAATAACTTCTCTTTTCAATAGTATTAAAAAACATAATTAAATATGATATTCTTTTCTCTACTTCCTTAAAACTAATTTGACAATATGCATTTTGTTTAATTTCACTTCGAATTGATTCCCAAGTAATTTTACCATTTAAAATATTATTTAATCCTTTATATCCTCGATAATTGATTTTACTATTACTATTCTTATAAACATGTTGAAGTCCTAATAAATGAGGTAAAGCTTTTTTATAAATTTTAACTTTAATAACTTTATCTTCAGTTTCAATTTCTAAAGTATACCCATCATATTTTTCAAAATATAAAGCAATATCTTTTAAAGAATAATCCTTCCAATTTATTTTTTTAAAAACTGTATCTAATACTTTTTTCATTTTTATTCTCCGCCTTTCTTTCGAAAGGAGGTTATTTAATCAACAGCGTTATATTAGTATACAAGCAAATATTGATATTTAAGACGTGAAGAAGAAGAAAAATTGATAGATTTAAGGTGAATAATAATATTTGTGCTCGGGTTGTTTACAGTTGACAACCGGCAACGATTCGCTAGATATTATTGTCCGCAACACGGATTTACGCCGAGCACCTAGCGCACACAACTTAACTTGTCAATTACATTGTATCATTTTTAGATTTAATTGTAAATAAAAAGTTCCGCAAGGAACAAATTATTTGTGTCTGGATTGTTAGTAGTTGACAACCGGCAACAGCGCGCCAGATATTATTGTCCGCGGCACGGAATATACTAGACACCAAGTATATCAGCATTACCTGCAATTTAATTGTATCATTATTGGGTGATAAAGTAAAGACTTTTTTAACTCGCTTTTAAAGTATTGGAAGTTTAATCGTAAATGTTGTCTTATTATCTTTAGATATAGCGGTAATATTTCCTTTATGAAGTTCGATAATCTCTTTACTAATGGCAAGACCTAAGCCACTACCACCGGTTTTCGTAGTTCTACTCATGTCAGCTCTGTAAAATTTTTCAAATATTTTTTTTATTTTTTCTTCAGATATCTCCCCTTCATTAGTAAAAGTAATAATTATTTCATCTTTATTTTTTATAGTTTTTACATCTATTTCTTTGGAGGTACTATAATAAATAGCATTTCTAATTAAATTACTAAATACTCTGGCCAGTTTTTCCGAATCTCCATAATATTCTAAAGAACCATTTATATCTAATTTTAATTCTTTTTCATTTTCTTTTAGTAAGGGATAAAAATCTTCTTTTAATTGACTAAGCATCATATTAATATCTAATTTTTGTTTATCTAAAATAATCGTTTCACTATTAAAACGAGCGATATCAAATAATTCATTAATTAAATTTTCTAAATGATAGGCTTTATCTAAAGCAATTTTAACATATTTTTCCCTTTGTTTTTGAGGCATATCTTTTACTTCATCAATTAATGACAAATAACCAATCGTTGAGGTAAGTGGAGTTTTTAAATCATGAGCAAGATAAACTATTAAATCATTTTTTCGTTGTTCATTTTCTTGAGCTTTTCTTTTATTTTTCAAATTTTCTTCCTTTAAATGATTTAATTCTTTTTGAAATACTTCTAACTCTTTAGGGAGTTCAATATAAAGACTTTCATCACTTAAGAGTTTCTCGGCTTGACTTGTTAAAGAATAAATAAAATTATTATATTTTTTCACTAAAAAATATATGATTAACAAAATACCAATTAACCAAATTATAACAAGGATAATAAGACCATTAAAAGAATCAAAAAAGCCATAAACAAAACTTTTAAAACTAACATAAATATTAGGATTAATGTCATATAACCATTGATAGTTAAAGCGCTTTAAAATGCTAATAATTAAAGTAATTAAAGCTGGTAAAAACAAAGACCATAAAATAATCTTTAAAAATAAATCTAAAAAAGTATTTTTCAGTAATTTATTATTTTTCAATTTTATAACCTACTCCCCATATTGTTTTAATATATTTCGGATTTTTAGAAGTATCATGCATTTTTTCTCTTAAATGTCTAATATGCACCATAATGGTATTATTATCACACTCATAATATTTTTCTTGCCAAACATTTTTAAATAAATCATCAACAGCGATGACATTACCTCTATTTTGACATAGATACCACATAATCGCAAATTCAATTTTAGTTAAATTAATCTTTTTTTCATTAAAATAAAACTCATGCGTATCTTGATTTATGACAATTCCCCGAAAATCAATCACATTTTCTTTTGGTCCTTCATTATATTCTTTGTATCTTCTTAAGTGGGCTTTAACTCTCGCTACTAATTCTAAAGGTTCAAAAGGTTTCGTTAAATAATCATCAGCCCCAATAGTTAGTCCTTCAATTTTAAAACCTTCTTCTACTTTGGCGGTTACAAAAATAATGGGAAAATTATATTTTTCTCTAATCTTTTTACATAAAGAAAATCCATCCATATCCTTCATCATCACATCTAAAATAGCTAAATCAATTTTAACTTTATCTAAAAGTTTTAAAATATCTTTACTTTCATAATATTTGTATACTTGATAATTTTCTTTTTTTAAATATATTTCGATTAAATCTGCAACTTCTATTTCATCATCTACCACTAAAATATTCATACATAACCTCTTTTTTAATTATAATCTAGATATAAAATTCCCACAAGTTTTTTATCCCATTTTTTATTCTTTCATAGTCCCATAAAACAGAACTTCTTATTTTACTGTTGGGATCATTTACTATTATTTTACCATTTTTAATTCCTGCTAAAACAATATAATGACCATTAATAGTAAAATCACCTTTTCGCATACTACAAATAATCGGATGATTTTTCTCTAAAGCTTCATAAATTACATTTTTATCTAATGATAATTCTTTCGCCTTTACCCCAAAGTGGGTACTTCCTTTTCGCATTAAATCCCAAGTGGTGCCACTGCCATTTAAATAATAGTTATTATCTTCCGCAAACTTCGCCATATAATAAGGGGTATAAGTATTGTTTTTAGTAAGGTAGGTAACGACCATAGATAAGGCGGTGGGACCACAACCAGAAACCGCGATTAAACTATCGCCATATTTCGCATAACCCCAACGCTCATCCCATTGGAATAAAACCGGAACACTATCTTTAATATCTCCAATATTATCACTATAGTATTTGTACTTTTTATCTTTATATTTTAAAACAAAGGAAGCCATCTCCGGATTATAAGATAAAGCCTCCAGTAAGGATTCAGGATAATCTTTATAATTATTTAAAATATTTTTAATATCAGTATTTTCTTTACTAAATTCTTTTAATCTGCTCTTAATACTTCCATTATTATATTTTAAAATAGATACCTCATCATAACTCGTAACCTCTTTTCTTTCCCCATCAAATGTTACTTCTTCAGTGTTACCCACACCAATACTACTACCCTTAAATAAATTATAATTTAACTTTAAGATAACTAAGATTATACCAACTAAAATAAAAATTATTAAAACTCTTCTTCTTTTCATAATTTAATGATAGCAAAAAAATTATTTTAATTACTTAATTAAATCTAAAAATAATCTTAATTTTTTCTTAAGTTAGATGGGTAAGGCTTTAAAAATAAAAGGCGTTACAAAATAAAGGACAATATTTAAAATTAGAACAAAAATAATAATATACAAAGCCTTAATAAAATTCGTAATTAATTTATCTTTAATTAAATTATCTTTTTTATAAATAATAAAACCAATCACGAGTCTTCCAATATTAATAATCTTTTGAATATAGAAAATTAATAAAATTAAAAATAGAAGTTTATTAATGGTAAAATACATAAGAAAAATAAATATTCCTTTAAAAGAATAAGTAAATAAAAAACTCATAAGCATAAAACCTAAAGATAAACTTTCATAAAAAAGATAAAAGATACCTAGAGGAATACCGATAAAAAAGAAGGATAATACTAAAATAATTGACATGATAATTAAATCTTTTAAGATGGCATTATATTCATAAGAAAAAGAATTATTAAGACTATTAATTATCGTATTTTTAATATCACTATTTTGCATTAAAAAATAAATAAGACCAAAACTAAAACCAATTATTAAAACTATTAAGACAAATAATAAGTACTTTTTGTGCTTACCAAAATATTTTAGCATATAATCACCCAGTTAATAATATGCGAAATATCTTTAAAAAATGTAAAAATTATGGTATATTAGATATAGTTTTAGATGGGAATGAGGGATTATGAATAAAAAAACAAGAAGAATAATTGTCTGGGTTATGCTTTTCTTAATGCTTGCTTCTTTTGTAGCAGGAGTTATTATTTACTTAATATAAAGAAAAGAAAACTAACAAATTTGTAAATTTTTCAATGAAAACAAAGATTATAATCATTGAAGATATTAAAAATGGACCATAAGGTAGTTCATTTTTTTTGTAGATATAAGTATTTACTAAAGCATAAGGTAAAGCTAAGAAGGAAGCAAAGATTAAAGCAATTAAACCCATACGCATCCCAATATGAGGGTAGCCAATAGATAAACCTATTAAGAATGAAAGTTTAATATCTCCTCCTCCTAGAGATTCTCTTTTAAATAGAAAGTCTCCCAGAAGTTTAATTAAATACATTATGGCAAGCATTCCTAAACCGTAGAGAACTCCAAATAAAGCACTCTTTAAACCTATTTCATAAATTTTTAAAATAAATACTAATATAGAGGCAATAACTAATGGACTATCTAAAATAATTAAATATTTTAAATCCGTAATAAAAATAATAATAGCTAAAGAGACTAAAACTAAATAGATATAAAATCTAATGGTATTACCTAAATATAAATAACCGAAAAGAAAACATAAACCGGTTAATAATTCTACCCAAAAATGGTCAACTGATATTTTCTTATGACAATAACGACACTTCCCTCTTTGGAAAATAAAAGAAAATAAAGGAATAAGTTCATACCACTTAAGGGTGTGATGGCAATTATCACATTTACTTCTTCCGGTTATTTTTTCTCCCTTAGGTAGTCTTGTTCCTAAACACAAATAAAATGATCCTAAAATAGTTCCTAATACAAACATTAAAATGGCCATATAAAACTCCTTATAATAATTTATCGTACATCCCAAACATTGGAATAACTACAGAGATAATGATACCTCCAACAATAATGGCAAGTAAACTAATTAAAACGGGTTCGATAAAACTTTTTAAATTATTAACAACATTCCGATGTAATCCTTGGTAGTAGACACTAACCTTTTCCATCATACTATCAAGCTCTCCGGTAGATTCACCAGTAACAATCATAAAGTAAGCCGTTTCTGGGACCGCCCAATGGTCTTTGAAAGCCTCGGATATTTTTTCACCCTTAACAATATTATTAATGGTTTTAAATAAAATAGATTTATAAATTTCATTATTCGTTATCTTACTTAAAATATCAATACTTTCCGTAATAAAGACATTATTTCTTAAAAGTGAGGCAAATGTTTTGGTAAATATCGCTAGTTCATTATAAATAATAATATCTTTAACTACGGGTATATGCATAAGTAATGTTTGGACACTTCTTCGGAATGCTTTAATATTTTTATAAGCTACTAAAATAACGAGTAAAGTAAATGCTCCAATCCAAATGATAGAAACAATATTATTCTTTAAGAAATTACTCATATTAACAACAAATAAAGTTAAACCCGATATTTCCAAATCATTTTGACTATAGATTTTAACAAATTCCGGAATAATAAAAACTAAAATAAAAGTAATAACGACAATGGCAAAAACACTAATAATGGCGGGATAAGTCATCGCACTTTTCATTTGTTTTTTAGTTTCATCCATTTCGGTATAATAGTTAGCCATATCCTCTAAAGTTTCAATTAAAGTACCACTGGCTTCGGCCGCTTTAACCATATTAATTAAGAAAGCGGGAAACATATCCCCTTGTTTTTCTAAGGCACTCGAAAATGATGAACCTAGGGTTAGTTCATAAGAAATGGCTTGGAAGGCTCTAGCTTTACTTTTCTTTTTAGATACTTGTCTTCCTAATATTTTAATAGAGTCATTTAAAGTAATCCCCGCTTTTAAGTAAGTAGCAAGTTGGGTAAGCCAGAAGACTAATTCTTTCGTACTCATCCTAGGACTAGTAAGAGCCGAATCCTTAAACAAAAAATTTATTAAAGGACTCGTTTTAATACTATAAACGGTATAACCTTCATTAACTAAAAAAGCATTAATATCTAACTTTGATAAACCATTCATGGCCCCTTTAATAATCTTCCCAGACTCATCTCTTACTTTAAAATAGTAAGCATTCATCTCTTTACTACGGGTAGCTCCCGTTGTTTGTAAATCTCTTAAAAGTTCCCGATAATCCGCTTCTAATTTGGCTAAAGTTTTGGCACTATATTTATAAGTTTTATTACCTTTATTTTCTTTCTTTTTAACTTCTTCCATTATGGCATTACTAGGTTCTTTTAGTCTTTTATAGCCTTTACCTAACCGCCAAGTAATCGTATTATATAAATAAACAAATAAATCATAAGTAACGGCTTTAACCCCAATTAAAGCATAAGTAACGATAGCAAAAATAGTTAGAATGATATTCTTAAAAAATTCTATAACGCTAACATACCAAAATTTTTTAGTATCGGTTTCACTCATTTTGCTACTCCTTACTATTCTTTTAAAAATTATACCATAAAAGATGGTGTGTTTCTAGTATTTACTTGCATAAACTATTAATAGGTGATTTATTTATGTTTGGACCAAACCCCACTGGGTCATTTTCTTTAACTAAAATTATTGGTGGACTTTCCAAAACTTTAGGCATGGTTAATCAAATGATACCCCTTTATAAAGAGGCCAAACCCATGCTTGCAAATGCTCGGAATGCTTTAGGACTTATAAAAGAAATGAGTAATAATACCACCCAAAGAGTAATGGAAAATACCGAAAAAAATTTAAGACCCATTAAAGAAAAAATGACTAATTATCATAATTTTACCGAACAAAAAGGCCCTACTTTTTTTCAGTAAGACCTTTTAATAAATGGTTTTCATATAATAATTTTATTTTTTTAGTTAAAGGAACTTTTTTTAAAAGTTCATTATTTTTATTTAATAAATACAAGTAATATTCTTGATTATTACTTATCCCAAATAATATTTCTTTCTTTCTTAACTTTTGATAACCTTTCCCAAATAACATAATATTATAATAATGACCTTTTTCATAGATTACGGTTTCTTTTTCTAAAGCATAACCTAAATTATTTAAAAAATTTCTTAATTTAGCTTGTTCATTATGGGTATCAATAATAAGTTTGGGAGGAATATGTTCATTATTTAAAATATCTATAATAGTATTTGTCCCCATCCCGGCAATTACTGCGGTATTAAAGGATACGGGTATATCTTTAAAACCATCACTTAAAAATGCTTTAATTTTAACATGATACTTTTGAAAATTATTTTGGGCACCCTCTAGGGCTTTAGGACTTATTTCACTAGCATAAACATCACACACTAAATTATTCTTTTTTAAATAGATACTTAAATAACCATGATCACAACCAACATCAAGGACAATATCATCCTTGGAAGTAAAGGAAGCTAAAGTTTTAATTCTTTCACTATTCATCTTAACTATCTAAGAAATCTCTTAACTTTTTGGCTCTTGATGGATGTCTTAATTTTCTTAAAGCTTTGGCTTCAATTTGTCTAATCCGCTCTCTTGTAACACTAAATCTTTTTCCTACATCTTCTAGGGTATGGCAAGTTCCATCAGACAATCCAAATCTTAACTCTAATACTTCTTGTTCTCTTGGTTGAAGAGTTTGTAAAACATCTTTGATTTCTTCTTTTAAGATTTCATTTTCGGTATATTCTTCTGGAGATAAGCTACTTTCATCTTTAAGGAAATCTCCTAAATGAGAATCATCTTCTTCGCCAATTGGCGTTTCCAAAGATACGGGTTCTTGACTAATTTTAATAACTTCTCTGACCTTTTCTACCGAAATACCCATTTTTTTGGCAATTTCTTCTTCACTAGGTTCTCTATTTAATTCCAAAGTCATTTGTCTTTGAATTCTTACCATTTTGTTAATCGTTTCGACCATATGAACAGGCACTCTTATGGTTCTGGCTTGGTCCGCAAGGGCTCTAGTGATAGCTTGTCTTATCCACCATGTCGCATAAGTTGAGAACTTATAACCTTTATCATAATCAAATTTTTCAACCGCTTTCATAAGGCCAATATTACCTTCTTGGATTAAGTCTAAGAATAAAAGACCTCTTCCCACATATCTTTTGGCAATACTTACGACTAACCGTAAATTACTTTCCGCAAGTAATCTTTTGGCTTCTTCATCACCATCGGCAATCCGCATCGAAATATTCATTTCATCTTCACTCGATAAAAGACTAATTCTTCCGATTTCTTTTAAATACATTCTGACAGGATCATTAATATTAATGTCTTTCGTAATTTCCGCATCATCTAAAATTTCCACCTCAAGATTTAAATCAGATGGATTTTCGCCAGCATCTTCGGCACCTTCCGCATCTTCTTCGGTAATAACACTAATTCCCGCATCCACAAAAGTATTATATAAATCATCTAAAGTATCGCTATCAATTTCTAATCCTTTTAGGGCATTAGCTAGTTCTTCAAATGTTATATAACCTACTTCTTCACCTTTCTTAATTAATTCTTCTTTTCTTTCTTCAATTGTTTTAATTTCAACCATTTTTTACACTTCCTTCTTTGCTTCTATTCTTTTTTTCATCATTTTTATTTGCTTATTAATATTATCTATTTGTTCATTAATATCTTGTGTTTCTTTAATCTTTTCTTTAATTTTATTCGTACTTTCTTTATTTAAAATATTATTTAAAGCCTCAATATACTCTAAAAACACCTCTTCTTTTAATTCACTATCAAATATTATACCACTTATATTATTAACCATATCTCTAATTTTATCGTCATTTTCCGCATAAGAGATAAAATCAGCTAAATTAATTTTGCCATGACACTTAATATAATACTCAATTTCTTCCACTAAATATCTTTCTTCTTTATTTTTTAAATAACCTAATCTTTTATTAAAAATCTTTAAATATTTACTATCACTCATTAAGTAATATAAGATTGTATTAGCACATATACTATATTTATCTCTTTTTGGGGGCCTTGGTTTCGGTGCCTCTTCTTTCTCTTCTTTTGACAATGTTATTTCTTTTTTTAAAAATTCTAAGTCCAAGCCATAATCATTCGCGAGTTTTTGAATCGTTATTTCTTTCGTGATATTATCTTCATCTTTAATCATTTCTAAAACTTGTTTAACATAAGTAACGAGTTCATCGGTATTATTTAAATTATGATTATTCTTTAAATAATCCATTTTATAATCTAAGAAGTTTATACTATGTTTAATAACATCTCTAAACTTATCTACCCCCATTTTAACAATATATTCATCAGGATCTTTGACTCCACTTAATCTAACTACTTTCGGTTTAACATTACTTTTTAAAAGTTCATCCCCAATATTTAAGGTAGCCATCTCTCCCGCATTATCATTATCAAGCATTAAGATAATGGGCACATGAAGTTTTTTTAATATACTTATTTGTTCTTTCGTTATATTGGTTCCCATTAACGCTAAAACATTTTTAATACCACTTGAGAACATTCTAATGGCATCCATATTACCCTCAACTAAGATGACTTCTTTTTCTTCCCTGATACAACTTTTCGCATTATAGTAGTTAAATAAGATATTCCCTTTTTTGTATATTTCCGTTTCTTTGGTGTTTATGTATTTGGCAGCATCTTCGCCATTAAATATTCTACCGGTAAAGCCTACTACTTTACCATCTAAATTGGTAATCGGAATCATTATTCTATTGGTAAACCGGTCATATCCCTCTAAGCCATTTTTATTAATTAGTCCTAAATCATCTAATTTGGTTAAACTATAATCTTTTTTTCTTAAAGCATTATATAAATACTTATTATCATTTAAAGAATAACCAATTTGAAAGGTTTTAATTATTTCATCATTAATATTTCTTGTTCCTAAATATTCTTTAGCTTTTACACCATCTTTACTATTTAAGTTGTTTTGAAATATTTTAGCGGAATAATCCATTATTTCATAATCTTCTTTAAATTTCGTGTTCTCGACTTTAACGGGCGTATAATCAAGAGGTATACCAACTTTATCCGCTACTCTTTTAACGGCTTCGGGGAAACTAATATTTTCATAATCGGAAACAAAGTTAAAGACATTCCCCCCTTTATTACAAACAAAGCATTTATAAATTTGTCTATCTTTAGATATTGACATACTTGGTGTATGGTCATCATGAAAAGGACAAAGGCAAAAATAATTCTTTCCTTGTACTTTAAGTGGAATGTTATAACTGGAAATAATATCCACGATATCTGCTGAATTTCTTATCTCATTAATTTTACTTTCACTAATTAATTCCATTTTTCCCCTCTAATTATATATATTGTAAAGATACCCCGAATTTCCTTTTTTTTATTTAATTTTTTCTAATTTTTTTGGTTTTTCTTCTTCTAATTCTACTTGTATGGCTTCCTCAAACTCTTCAATTTTAATTTTTTCATAAGCCATAAAAAGTAAACTTTCTAAGTCTGTTACTTCGGTATTTAACTCTTTTTGAAGCATCTTAGTTAAATAATCTTTAACATCTTTAGGCATTTCCAGATATACTTCGTTATAACCAAGATAACAATCTAAATAATACTCAGCCATTTCTCTAATACTAGCTTTATTTTGTTCTTCTTCTCTATCTAATTCAACTAACCGATCAATTCTTTTATTTTGTTTTTTGGTTATACCATTAACACAATTGGTGAAAGTTATTTGAATAGTTTGCATAGTCTTATCCATTCTTTTCTTGACTTTTTCCGTGAAAACTAAAGTGTTAGCTCTGGAAATTGCTTTAGTCATTGTTAGAAGAAACACAATAAGTCCGGGAATAAAATTTAGGAAAGATGCGATTAGAAGTGATGCTAAAAGACCACCAGAACATAAAACTTCTGTAAATTTATTAACTTCTTCTTCAATTAAATTTAAAACCGCAATTTTATTATTTATATCTCCTAATTTTTCAGTATAATCATTTAAAATATTATATTTTTTATAACAATCATAAATTGTTTCTTCATCGTTATTGTAATATTCATAAAATAATTTATCGATTTTTCTTTTATGTTCTTTTAATTCTTCTTCATAAGATAAATAAGCACTTCTATGTCCTTCTTCATAAAAATATAATTTAATATTTGTTAAAATATCCTCAACTTTACTTAATATTTTTCTTTTTGCCTTATCAAACATTTTTCTCTCTCCTTTATTAAATCTTCTTCATAAGTTATATCTTCTTCTAGACTTGCAAATTCTTCATTTTTCTTAGTAAATAACCGATATATATTACCATTAATAACATTTATTTTGGTAACTGTATCAATAGTATGATTAAAATAATTAGTCATTTTAGTATCTTCTTTATTATAGGTATCACCATTTACAGTCACAAATAAATAATTTAAGTAAGTAGCAAATAAACCTAAGGGAAAATTTAAAATAATTAGAAAGATGGTAATAAGCATATTAAGCATCGATTTAAAAATTATTTCCGCTCCAAATTTATTTAAATTATCACTAGATATTTTATTGGTATCTAGCCTGTCTAAAGAATCTCCTAAAGTTTTATACTTTTCAAATAATTCATTAAATTCTTCTTTAGTTAAAGAACTTTTCATTAAACCATCAAAGACACTTCCAAATTCATCTTTAACTTTTATTAAATCATTTTCTAAAGAATCATAATCATAACCTTCAAATTTTAAAGTAACTAGACTTTTAAAAAATTCATTAATATCTTTAAAAAAAGTTTTTATCTTTTCCAACATAGAACCACCTTTTTGCTAAATCTATATTATACAAAAATTTAAGATTTAGTCAAGAAAAAAGAGGATTAAATCCTCATTAATTAAACTATTTTTCTTCTTCAATTTTTAAAACATTTTCACCCTTGTAGTTACCACATTTTGGACAAGCTCTATGAGGTCTAATTGCGGCCCCACATTTTGGACATGTTGTAACTGTAGGAGCTTCCTTTTTTAAATGAGTTCTTCTCATTCTTTTTTTAGTTTTACTTGTTCTTCTAAAAGGAACTGCCATAACTAATCATCACCTTTCAATAAATCTTTTAATTTTTCAAGTCGTGGATCTATCCCAGCGGACTTTTCTTCTTCACTTTTTAACTCCCAACCTTCACCTTTTAAATGAGTATTCTCACTCTTAGTAAAACTAATTGGGACTTCCAATACAATATTTTGCCATAAAAGTTCTTTTAAATCAAGTATATTTTGCGATTTTTCGTAAACATTTTCGTAATTTTCCTCTAAAGTATCCAAATTTTCATCAATATTTAAAGAAAAATGATAAGGAACAACTTCTAAAGTGATGGAATCAATGATGAGCATTTCACCCTCAAAATTTAATTTGACATATATTATTCCTTCTCTATCTTCAATACTTCCCTTAACATAAGCATTATCTAAACCTTTTATTCGGGAATCTATACTATCATCATATAAAACTCGTTCATTAATCTCTATGCTTTTTTTAATATTTAATTCATCTAGTTCGATTTTCATTTAAACTACCCTTTCTTTCTTCAATTACTTCACTGGTAAATTCTTCTAATCTTTTAAAAACATCTTCTTTTTCATATTTATCATAATAAGGGGCTCTTTCTAGCTCGGATACTTCGAAAATATCCCAATAAGCAAGTTTTAAATGGAAAGATATTACCCCTTTAGGAGTATTCAAACCAACGAGAAAATCACCTTCAAACATTGGATCCTCTTCTTCCTTAAAATGTTTTCTACTTTTCCAAGAGATTTCCGGGAATATATTACAAACAAGAGCAAAAAGAAGAGTTCTTTCTTTTAAGTAATCAGCAAATGTATGATGGGTATCACTAATACCTTTAACACTTACACCTTCATCTTTTAAATTTTTTATTTCTTTATTAATATCTTCAATTGTCATAAACATTCCCCTTTTAATTATACTAACATCTATTAAATCTTGCAAACATTTTTCGGGAGTGTTATTATTTATTTAAGGTGAAGTTTATGTATAGATTAAAGTATTATTCTTTAAATAAGGATGAAAAAAAAGAATTAAAAGATAAATTTTATGAAACGGATACGGGAAAAGTTGTTAAGTTTCATTTAAATAGACTTCTTATTACGGGTATATTTGGGCTTATATTTGGCATTATTTTAATTATTATAAATAAAAGTATTTGGGAAATTGTTTTAGGAGTTTCTTTAATTGGTATAAGTCTTTTCTTTATCATCAGTAGTTTTTGGGTAAGAATTAATAAAATAAATGATTATTTAGTTAAAACTTATAAGAAAAAATAAAATAACTCATATGATTTAATATGAATTATGATAAAAGAGATATGCAAAAGCTAAAAAACGAAGATATAATTTGGTATATCTATTTTTTGATTGTCATATTTGCTTTACTTGCTAATAAATATGAAGAAGATTATTTAGTAAATAAAAATTATCAAGATAAAATAAAGGGAAGAAAAATAAATATTGTTCTTTTAATCGTTGCTTTCTTTATCTATTTATATTTTACGAATGAAGCTATCGAAGACTTAAGAATATCTAAAATGACGAATACCGGGATTAGAAAATCCGAAGAAAGACTAATTACTACCCTTACTTTTTTGGCGGCGGGTACTCTTGCTATTTACACCGAACTTGATGATAATAGTACCGACATTGATTTAGCTATTTTCTAGAGAGCTTTATAATATATTTTGTTTGGTTCTAAAGGAATATTTTTAAGTTTAAATAATTCGGAGACACTCATAACTTGATAACCTTTACTATAAAGAAGAGGAAGTAACTCCTCAATAGCTTTAACTGTGGTATCATAAGAATCATGAAATAAAATAATATCGCCATCTTTAATATTATCTAAAACATAATTGACAATATAATTGGTATTTCGATAACGCCAGTCATTGGTATCTAAATTCCATAAAATAAAAGAAGTAGGAATAAGAGTGGTTTGACTATTTAAAATATTCCCATAAGGAGGTCTTAATAAAGTTAAATCTTTTTGAAATAATTTTTGATAGATACTATTCATTTTATTATAATCATTAATTATCTCTTCATCAGTAAGTTTTTTCATATTGGCATGATTATAAGTATGCGATCCTATTTCATTACCATCACTATTAATACTTAGAAGTAAAGCTTCATTATTAATAGTTCTTGTTCCCACTACAAAAAAAGTGGCATGAAAATGATTATCTTTTAAATAACTTAAGATTTTATCCGTTTTATTTTTATTGGGACTATCATCAAAAGTAAAAGCAACACTCTTTTTAGAAAGCGTATAATCATAACCACTTTCATTTTGATAATCTTTATCTAAAAGAACCGTAAAATTTAAATAATCTTTTATTTCATTATAGTTAACTTTTAAATATAAAAGCTCCTCTACTTCAGGATTAATATTATAATTACTAAAATAGATTACAAGTTCATTTTCTCTTAATAAATAATCATATTTAACATCTTCTTTTAAGAGAGATTCTACAATAAATTTAGGATATTTTAAAGTTAAAAGTTCTTTAATCTTATCATTATATAAACTTGCTTTATCTTCTTTAATTAAATCATTCATTGTTATTTCATTATTAGAAGTAGCATCATAAATTTTGCCAATATAATTATCATTATTATCTTTATATAAAAAAGAAGTTAAGTCATTTAACATATTTTTCTCGACTAAAACATATTCGGGATTTTCTTCATAAAAGCAATAATCAACTACCTTTTCTTCCTTTTTAGAAAAATACATACTAAGAAAAAGAATATTACTTATTCCTAAAATTACAATCATAATTTTTAAAATACTACTTCTATTCATAGTATTAGTATGAACAGAAATAGTTTAGTTATTTACTTTAGAATATTATTTAAATAATTTTTGTAAGTATATCGCCATATTTCATTATATTCTAAAGGAGTTAAAGTTTTATTACCTATTTTTTTATTAACTATTTTCATAAAAGGGGTTGTATAATCTCTACCATCTTTAATACTTTTTAAAACAAGTTCACTCCAAACATAATTATCTTGGTAATATTTGGTATTTTTAAAGTTTTGTTCTAAAATATCATATGTATCACTTACTTTAAATTCTCTTAAAGTAGTTTTTAAATCATCTAAATCTAAAATAACATATTTATAAGATGGACCATCGGTAGGTTCCCCAATTGAACCGGGATTTAAAAATAGTTTACCCTTATACTCTTCTTTTAAATATTTATGGGTATGTCCAAAAAGACAAATATCAAAATCATATTTATCTATATATTCTTGAAACAACGCCTCAATGGTATCTACTGTATGCCCATATTCATCTCCATGAATAAGTAATATTTTATAACCTTTTAAAGTAATTGTTAAATGATTTTCTAAAGAGTTTAAATAATTTAAATCTTCCACTTCTAAATTATTATAAGTATAACTAATAGTTCGATAATTACTATAATCTTTTAATTTAGGATTATAGTTTAGTAAATACTTCTCTCTATTTCCTAAAATGACATAATCACCATATTCTTTTATAATTTTTAATATTTCTTTATCATTTTCCCCATCTGTAAGATAATCCCCTAGAAATAGGACTTTATCTACCCTTTGTTTCTTTAAATCTTCAATGGCAAGTTTTAAAGCCAATAGATTGGCATGAATATCACTAATAATTGCTAATTTCATCAAAAATCATTCCTTTATCGTAAATATTATAGCACAATTATCTTGCAACTTAAATTTAATTATAGTATAATGAAAAAGCAATGGACCTCTAGCTCAGCTGGTTAGAGCATCCGGCTCATAACCGGGCGGTCGTAGGTTCGAGTCCTACGAGGTCCACCATTAAATTGCACCTGTGGCGGAACTGGTAGACGCGCTAGACTTAGGATCTAGTGGATAATCCGTGGGGGTTCGAGTCCCTTCAGGTGCACCACTTTAAAAGTTAAACTCTTAGGCACTGCTTAAGAGTTTTATTTTTTGCTATAATAGGCAAGTTCAGAAGGTTTTTAAATGAAAACAATGAGTGATGCTAGAAAAATACTTATAGAAATTAAGAAGAAAAATTTTGAAGTTGAAGAAACAATTTACAATAAAAGAAGATGTCAAGAAAATAATTTATTTATTTTCTAACATCCCCATTTTATATTCATTTGATTTTCTGGTGTATCATTCATATAACTATCAGCTCTAGTAGCCATATAATTAATAGATGCCATATATGGTTCAACGGCTTTCAATTCTTCGCTTGTCAAATATTCCTCTAAACTTCGTTGCTTTTCCACTCCTTTAGCATCTTTAATATAACCATTACAATGAAAATAAATTGCCAATTTTATTATGGCATTCATCACAAATTCATCTTTTACTTCTTTTAATGGCATAAAGACCTCCTTCTAATTACTTTTAGTATAACACAATTTTTATGTTTGACATAGAAAAATTAGTAATAAAATTATATAGATAATATAAAATTTTTTGCTTTAAATATATTTTAATATATTGTATAATATACCCTAAACAAAAGGAGGTTTAATAAGTGCCTAATTACGCTAGTATTGGAACATTATATTATTTACAAGAACAATATGGTTCTCCAAAATTAATTTGGTCAGTTATCGAAAATAATTTTAATGAAAAAACATCCACTTTAATGGTAGTGGAAAGTTGCGAAGAATATGGTAAAAAAGTAAAAGTTGATGCCAAATGGCTTTATGATAAAACACCTATTGGCCCAATTATTCCTCAAGAAGGAGAAATAGTAATTGAAAATGGAAGAGAATTTATAAGACCAATTCAAGAAAAAATTAAATCTCATTAATTAAAATTAAATAATTTAAAATAAAACACTCATTTTAGAGTGTTATTTTTATAAATATAATCTTTTTTGAGGGCTTATTTCATCTAAATAATCTTGTTTTTTAATATCATCTTTCGCTATAAGTAAAAGTAATTTCTTTAAATTTTGTTTAGTTAATTCTTGAGGGTTTTGAATTCTTTTAAAAACTGCTAACATAACTTTTAAATTACCTTTACAAACATTTATTAATTCTTCATAAAAAGCATCTTTAAATTCTTCTAATCCCAGATTATTTATTTTTAAAATCATTTTGACTACTTCTAGTTTTTCACTATAATCTACTTTTTTGATAACGTATTCTTTTCTATCTAAATCTTGGATTTTCATAGTAGAATTTAAATGTCTATCATCAGAAGTTAGAATTACTTTATTAAATAAATTAAAATACTTTTTTAAAATAAGTTGGGATGTTTTACTTACCCCATTTATCCAATCAAAACGGTCAATAGCCATATTTAATTTTTCTACTTTTAATAATTCTTTAACCTTTAATAGAAGTTGTTTAGATAAATCTAAATTTTTTAAGGTAATTTTTAAAAAATCAGAACTTAAGTAGACTCCATCATTAATTTGACTAAAAAATATAGATGAAATACCTTCTAATTTTTGATAAGTTTCTTTAAAATATTTATCATAAATTAAAGGATAATTTCGATTTAAAAAGAATAAAATTTGAAAACAAATCATTAACTCGTAATATTCTAAAAAAACTTCTTCAGTGTAAAATTCATTAGGATTTTTGGCAAAAGCAATACTGGAATCAAAATTCATCTTAATTGTTTGTTCCCTTGTTCCAAGTCCTCTATTTTCTAAATTATAAAGAATGGTACTTCTACCCGTTCCTCTTTTTCCTGTTAATATAAATTTTTGACTTGGACTTTCTAATATTTCATTCGTAACATCATCTACTGGTTCTCTTACAAAAGTATTTTCTTTAGTTATATCTTTTTCCATAAACTCTCCTCAATAATAAATTATTATATTATATAAAACTATTAAAAACAACAAAAAAAATAAGAAGATCTAGGTAAATTTCTAAATCTTCTTACTTCCTTTTTATTCTATCTACAACGGTTAAAAACAAAATCTTGTTCATGAGCTTCAAAACTATCTGGTGAAGTTGGAACAAAGCCCTCTAATTCTAATTCACTTAATCTATTTAAATATTGTTCTTCTTCTAATCTGGCAAGTTCCGGAATTAAAATAGGCATATATTCTCTTCTTATAAACATCTTTTTACTTAAATTTTTAAGTTCTAGTAAAGAGGCTCTACAATCTTCATACATATCTTTCTTCATTCTATACCTCTTAATGTTTATCTTGTAACATATTAAGTAAGTCAATTTTAAACATATCTTTGGAAGCATTTTTCTTACTAATCATAATACCTTTATAAGTTGTAAGTTCACTCATATGTCCTTCAAGTAAAATATTTGCTGGTGTAATTTCCTCTAAAACAACAACTTGTTCTTTATAATGAACGGTATAAATTAACTTAACTTCCCCATGAATTTGTGTAAACATTTTATCACTTGGTAATTTTAATTCATATTTTTCGGTACCATTAATTTTATTGGAATCAACCTTTTCTCCTAAAAATTCGCCATTACGTAAGGCTGGATAAAAATCAAAGTTTAACTTTTTAAAAGCAAGCATATTATACTTCTTTAAAGCCCTCTCTAATTTTTTAAATTCGTTTTCATTAATGTAATCTAAAACGTATCCTTTCATAATGTCTACCCCCTTAATTACGTGATAATTATAGCACAAATTAAAAAATATGTCAACTATTTGTATAATTTTTAAGGTTTTTTAACAAACAATTGGCAAACAAAGCATTTATTTGATATAATTATAAACCCTATTTTGACATTATTTTTCTTTTAGATAGACAATGGTTTCCCCTAGGTTCCAATTATTAAGATGAAAATGGTCCACTAGAGGATGTTCTTTTAATATTTTTTGAACTTCTTTCGTTAGAATATTCGTACTTTTACCATGAATAATGATAACTTCTTCATAACCCATTTTATAGTTATCTTGCAAAAACTCGTTAACTATAGCATAAGTAACCGCGACTCCTTCACCATGCAAATCAAGATGAGGCGTTTTACTAGTTAACATTTTGGCCTTCTGTATTCATATTCATCGCTCTGGCATCATTACTAGAGTCAGGAACATTTAAATTTTCTGGTTCGACACTTGGTGTTGGTGCTTCATTAGAATTGGCACTTACTTGGGTATTTGTTTGAGTCTCTGGTGTAGCATTACTTTGACCGGTATTTGGAGTTGGCATTGTATTATTTGGATTATTGGCAGCCCCAAATTTACTATCATAATAAGTAGATACTTCTGTTAAAGTTGGAATAGACATTCTACTGGTAAGTTTTGTTGTAGATAAAGAGGCCGCAATGGTGGCATAAGCAATACTTTTCTCTAATCCGAATCCTCTTGCCATTCCATAAATGAAAGCTCCAGAGTATGCATCCCCTGCTCCATTGGTATCGACGATATTCGTTTTAACTACGGGCATTATTTTAACTTGATTATTAATGGCATAAACTGATCCTCTTTCCCCTAAAGTAATTATTAAATCAGCTTTATTAAATCTTTGGCGAAGTTTATTATAAACATTTACTAAAGTAGCACTATTATTATAATCAATAGTCATATTAGTAAGGATTTCGGCTGTTTCTTTATTACAAATAATAAAGTTAACATATTTACATAATTCAATTATTTCATTATTAACTCTAGAAACTATTAAATAACTAGGTATCTTAGGATATTTATCAAAGGCGGATACGGAAGCATTAAAATCATTTCCATCAACGACAATAACATCGGGAGCCATTCCAAAGGCATATTTCTTTAAATTAGCATTATTAGATATTTCAAATATCGTTTTATTTTTACTTGTCGTATTTAAAATAACAATATTTTGAGCGGTTTTCCGGTCATATGTCGTTTCAATATAATCACATCTTACCCCAATATTTTCATATTCTTTTTTAATTTTATTTGCGGCATCATCAGCACCCACAACAGAGGCTATATAAGTTTCAATGCCCCATTTTCCCAGTAAATAGGCAATATTTCCAGCGTGTCCACCACCACACTCATTTTTTTCGGTAATTCTTACAATTTGATTTTCTTTAATTGGTTCATTTATTGAACATGTCGTTTCTAATACGGAACTTCCGATACAAAGTACTCTCATTATATCAACCCTTACTTTCTTACCCTCTAATTATACAATAAAATATTAGGTTTTAAAAGAGTGAGTTAATAATATCTTTGACAAATCTTGCCCCATCGTAAACTAAAACTTCAATTCCACTTGTTAAATTATCTCCTAAAGTAGACATATAACTACTATAATCCGGTCTTTTTTGATTTAAAAAGGCACTAATATCAACGTCTTCCCCATTTTGAACTCTCCGTTCAAATTCTTTAATCCCTTCTTCTGTTAACACTACTTTATCTCTTATTTTACTTTCATAATAACCACTGGTACTCGCTATATACAAAGCCATAAACACAATAAATAAAAGCCCTAACACTTTAAGAGGCAAATTTTTCTTTTTCTTACCCATTTTCTTCATCCCTTATAAATTCACTTAAAAGCTTAGCTAAAACTTTTAAAGTATTATTTACTTCTCTAATATTATTATATTGACCTCCCACTTCAATTAGCATCGTATTAGGACTAAAATCTTGATTATAAATCCCATTTACCCCTTTCCCGCTTTTTTTCATAATCCCCCTGCATAAGGTATCGTTATAAGCATCAATTTTTTCTCTAAAACGGGTGGCAAAATCTAGGTTAACCTGATAGTTTTCATGGTCAAGCCCAACCACAAATAAAACCCTAGCAAAAGATTCCCCATCAATATTGGTGGTCGTTTTTGTATAAACTGATGAATCTCTATGTAAATCAATAAAATATTTCAAAGTGGGATTTTTCTCTTTCGCACTTTCCATAAACTGTCTACTTATTTTATAGGAACTTCCATATTTTAAATTTAAAGCATGAAGAGCATCGGCAATATTATCTTCTTCCACAATAGCCCCAATACCTTCATCATGTAAATATTCCTTAAGCATTTTACTGGCCACAAAAACACCAGATTTAATATTATAAGGTTCCATAATACTCATATCGTATTTTTCTTCTTGGTGGGTATTATAAATGTAGACAATATTATCTAAATATGGTTTATTTTCACTTACCTCTACTTTTTCTTCCGTATTTTCTTCTTTAACTACGGCTTCAACCTCACTTTTATCGATATTAAAAGCATACTTTAATAAAAAATCAACATCTTCAATTTTGTCTTTTTCTAAATTAAAATTATCCTTCATTAAAATATCAATTAAAGTATCATCTTTAACTAAATTATGTTGATATAAAAAATTAATCGTTAAAGCCATACTAATTAAAAAAACTCCTAAATAGATAATGGTATAATTACTTTTCTTTTTACTTTTAAATTTTCTCATCTTATCCACCAATTATATTATAAATAATTACTTTTAAATATTATGTCAAATAATGTCTTTTAACTAACAAAATTGATATTTCTTGCACATTAACATATTTTTTGGTAAAATTAATATGAATTTTTAAGGAGGGATTTTATGCCAAATATCAAAAGTTCTAAAAAAGCAGTTAAAGTAATTGCGAAAAAAACTGAAGAAAATCATGAACTAAAGATGCGGGTTAAGAATTTAATCAAATCTTGTGAAAAAGCGATTGCAGCTGGTAATTCTGAAGAAGCTAACAAAATATTTAAAGAATTCCAAAAAACAATCGATGCTGCTTTACAAAAAGGTTTAATTAAAAGTAATACCACAGATCGTGAAAAACAAAGATTAAATGCTAAAATTAAAAATATGAAGTAGTTTACTACTTTGTTTTTTTTTGATAAAATGATTATGTGATATTTATGAAGAAATATATTATACCTTTAATTTGTTATGCACTTATATTAGTAATTTTACTTAATGCTGGTAAAATTACAAGTTTTTTAGCGAAAACAATTTCCAATAAACCAGTTTTAACTATAGGAGAGGGTAACGCTTATACCAAAGATTATGATTTTTTATATGTCCAAAATAGTAAAGATTATATTCCCTACTCTTATGATGATTTAATGGACATTATTTATAGTGTCATTAATCAAGGTTGGGAAGATTTTACCTTTTATTGTCCTAAAGAATATACGGAATGCGCGGAAGATATTGCCGAGATTACTAAAAATGAATTTATGCTTACGCATTTAAATAATTTTGTGCATCCTTATAATAGTTTTAATTCCCTTAAAACATCCATTAAAGAAGATGGCGAAATAACGATTAATGTTACTTATTTATATAAAAAAGAAGAAATAGAGGTTATTAATCAGTATGTCGATAATTTAATTCAAGAATTATATGATTCTAGTTTAGATGATTTTGAGAATATCAAATTAATTCATGATTATATTATTGACCATACAAAATACGATATGGTAAGAAATGATACCGGAGATAGTGAGTATGAATCCTTTAATGCTTATGGTCCTGTCGTATCTGGTTATGCTACTTGTAATGGTTATGCTGATTTAATGAGTATTATCTTAACAAAACTTGGCTATCAAAATTATAAAATAGCCACGACCAAAGAAGAAATTAGTTATGAATCTAATGGTCATGTCTGGAATGCCGTTAAAATTGATGATGAGTGGCTCCATTTAGATCTTACTTGGGATGATCCCGTTAGTAGTGATGGTAAAGATTATTTATATCATAAATATTTCTTAGTTACCAATGAAGAATTACAAAAAGCCGATTCAGGTGAAGTTAATGTCGAAGAACATAACTTTGACAGAAGTATTTATTTAGAATTTAGATAAATTGACAATAAAAATTGATTATGCTAAAATACTCTCCATCCGAAGGGAGTATTTTTAAATGAATGAAACAGAACAACTAATAGAAAATAATATAAATACTTTAAATGAAGAAATTATGGAAACAGAAAAGAATGTTTCAGAATATACCGAATTAAAATTCTTTGCTAAAAAAATGTTAAAATTCCAATTAATATTAGGATTATTAATATTAGGATTTAATGTTATTAGCACTCTAGTTTTTCATGATATTAAACTATTATCTAATATATATACTTTTTCAGTTAATATATTAGGTATGGTTGGTTTATGTTCAGCTTATTGGGGAATAGTTAAACTTGTGGCAAATAAAAAAATCAAAGGCTTTACTAGTAAATTAAATAAAGGTATTTCCTTAAAAAATCAATATACTCATGACCTTAAACTAGAAAAAGAAAATCAAAAATTTAGAGAATATTGTCGTATAAAGCATAATGAACTAAATACCTTAGATTTATATCAAGACAAAATTACCGATATTGATATAAACAATGAATTAAATCTGGCATATACCAATGGAATAAATAACAAGCCAAAACATTTAGTTTTAACAAGAACAAAGAAATAAAATAACTTAAATGAGAGAAATCTCATTTTTTAAATATTATTATTCTTGATACTTAATTTGTTATTGTATATAATATTATACAAAGAGGTGATTATAATGAAGAACAAAAATATTAATTTAAAAAAATATTTAAGTACTCCCCATAAAATAATCACATCCAAAGAAGCACTTAAAGATGTTATTCCTGTTAAATGGGATGATATTAAAAAGAAAAGAAAAAATAATCAAAATCAAGTTGTAAATTTTATGGAAACTAAATAGAGCCCTATATATTGGACTCTTATTTATTTTTTTCGATATATTCGACTACTTCTTCATAAGTTTTATTAAAATCCTTAAAATTAGTATTAAACCAAGTTATATTCATTTGATTATTAAACCAAGTATATTGTCTTTTGGCATAATGACGGGAGTTCTTTTTAATTAATTCAATGGCTTCTTCCAAAGATATTTCTTTATCTAAATACTTAATAATTTCTTTATAGCCAATAGCTCTACTTAAGATACTCGTAAGACCATATTTTTGATATAAACTTTTTACTTCTTCCACTAAACCATTTTGAACCATTTCATCTACTCTTTGATTAATTCTTTCATATAACACTTCTCTATTCGTAGTTAAACCTATAAATAAAGCATCATATAATAAAACTGGTTCTTTAGGATTTTTATTTTTCCGATTTAAAAAGTTTTCTAGTCTTCTTCGGTTATTTTGATGAATATTTAAATTAGGATTAATATCTAAACACATTTTATATAACTCTTCATTTGTATACTCATCATAATTATTGTCTTCCATTTCACTAAATTCATAATCATATAAAGCACTTTTTAAATATAAACCTGTTCCTCCCACAATAACGATATTACGGTCTTTGTTTTCCTCTATAATTGTTCTTAAATCCTTTTGATAATCACAAACACTATAATCTTCATTAGGTTCTTTAATATCAATTAAAAGATGTTCTACTCCTTCCTTTTCTTCTTCCGTTACTTTAGCACTTCCAATATCAAGATGTTTATATATTTGGGTAGCATCACATCCTAAAACTTTAGCATCATATTTTTTAGCTAGCATAACACTTAATTTCGTTTTTCCAACTCCTGTTGGTCCTACAACACATATAATCATAATATCTTCCTCATTTGTAATTAGTATAGCAAATAAATTGACATTTAAAAAGAGAATTGTTATATTAAAGAAGTGATTTATTATGAATATTATTGGTATTATTTGTGAATATAATCCTTTTCACAATGGACATATTTATCATTTACAAAAAATTAAAGAAATGTATCCGGACTCTCTAATCATTTTAGTTTTAAATGGTTACTTTTTAGAACGCGGAGAAATTTCTTTGTTATCGAAAGAAAATAAAACCAAAGTAGCTTTAGAAAATAATATCGATATCGTATTAGAATTACCTTTTGTTTTTGGATGTCAAAGTGCCGATAAATTTGCAAGTATTTCTGTGCAAATGTTAGAGAGTTTTAAATGTGATTATGTCATTTTTGGGAGTGAATCTAATGATATTTCCAAATTAGAGCATATTGACGATTATACTCTTAAAAACTCTAAAGAATACAATTCTTTAGTTAAAAGCTATTTAGATAAAGGCTTAAATTACCCCACGGCTCTTGCTAAAGCCTTAAAGATAGACTTTGATTTTACTCCCAATGATTTACTAGGTATTTCTTATGTTAAAGCGATAAAAGAAAATAATTATCATATTAAACCACTTACGATTAAAAGAACTAATGATTATAAAGATACCACTTTAAATAGTGATATAGTAAGTGCCTCCAATATTAGAGAAAGAATAAAGAGTAATAAAAGTATTAAAAAAATGGTTCCTGGGATTACTTTAAAATATTTAGAAAATATAAGTTTAGATAATTTATTTCCTTATTTAAAATATAAAATAATCACGGATAACAATCTAGATGACTATTTAGATGTTGAAGAAGGAATCCAAAATCGTCTTAAAAAAATCATCTATGACTGTTTTAATATGGATGATTTAATTAATAAAACAAAATCTAAAAGATATACTTATAATCGTTTAAGAAGAATGTTTATTCATATTTTAATTGGTCTTAAAAAAGAAGATATTAAAAATTTAAATTTAGAATACATTAAAGTTTTAGGTTTTAATACTAATGGTAAAAAATATTTAAATAAAATAAAAAAGGAAATAGATATTTCCCTTACTTCTTTAAAAGATTCTCTAACCTTTACTTATGAACTCAAATGTGCCTCTATTTATGATTTAGTAAGTAAAAATAAGGCTTTAGAATTTGAACTACATAATAAACCAGTTAATAAGTAAGATGAATCTGTATTGCATCTGTATTGCATTTGTAAATGCCTATGTAAATTGAAATAAATGTTTAGAATACCGAAAGTTTTAACCATAATAAAAATTTAATTTATTAAATCTTTCCAAGAATTAATTAAATTAGTTAATCTAAATCTTAAATAATAAATATTATACATATTATTTTCATATTCCTGATGGCCTATTATCTCCATATTTCTTACTATAATATAATTTATTTTTAAGCGTTCTAAATCTTTTAATTTGCGAAATTTTAAAAATTTTAATAATTCTTTATCTTCTTTATAACCGATATACTTATTATCTTTTTGAAATAATATAATAGTCTTGGGATAAGTTCTTTTAATAAAAACATATCTATTTTTGTAAGCCATGCACTCTATTAAACCAATATTTATTGATTGCCCTTCTAACTTTCATTTGACTTCCATATTTTCTGTTATACCAATAACTCATTATCGAACAAAAAGCTTCATTAAAAGAGATAAAACCATGTTCATACATATAATAAGTTCTTTTAACTCTTTTTTTTGTTTTTTCATAGGCTTCTCTTCTTAATCTCACAATTGTCTTCTTGCCTACGACTTTGTAATTATATCCTAGAAAAACAAACCCTTCATTATTTTTTACTATTTTGGTCTTTTTACTATTTAATTTTAATTTATACTTAGTATTTAAAATAGTTTCAATTTCTTTTAAAGCATTTTCTAAGACTTTCTTATCATGATGAATTAAAACAAAATCATCCATATAGCGCACATAATATTTAATATGTAAATTATGCACAATATAATGGTCTAATTCATATAAATAAAAAATAGATAAAAATTGACTAGTCATATTTCCAATAGGTAACCCTTTACCATATTCATAATAAGGTAGACTATCAATTTCTTTTTTAAATTGTGGGTGTTTCTTGGTATAATTTGTTTTAATCGTTTTAATAATTTTATTTATATATTCTTCATTGGTACTATCAATAATTATTTTTAAAAAGTCATATTCTTCTTTTGATAACTTATCTTTAACAAGACTCATTAAAACTTCATGATCTATAGAATAAAAATACTTGCTTATGTCTAGTTTTAAAATATAAAAAGTTTCATATTTTTTGTTTTTCTCTAAAAATTTTTTAACCATCTTAATTCCATAATCCGTCCCCATACCTTTACGGGTAGCGATATTCCGGTCATCTAAATATTTAGAAAGTTTTATTTCTAAAACGTATCTCGCAATAAAATGATTAATAATTTTATCCGTGATACTTAAAGCCATCACAATCCGATGCTTAGGCTCTTTAATCAAAAAAATATTATATTTTCCCCCATCATACTCCCCTGTTTTAAGGACATTAATTATATGATTTATATTTTGAAATTTATTTTTTTCAAACATATATACTTTATGTTTGTTTTTAACATTTTTGGATATTTCTTTTTCATATAAATTTAAAATGGTATCTAAATTACAATGTTCCTTCATTACTTTTACTTTCTTGGATACTATATTTTATCCACCTGTAAACCATTTTGGAAATAGCCTCAAGTTCATTTGATTTATTTAAACATTGTTTTTCATTAATATATTTTTTCTTATAAGCTCTTTCTAAATAAAAATCTAACATATTAATTTTGGCTAATATTTCTATTTGCAAATGATTTTTTTCTTTAATATCTTCTATTTCATTAGCAATAAAAACTAATTCTAAAACTTTTAAAGCATCTTTATAAATCATATCTTTAGTCAAAAATTCTTTTCTGGGAAAATTAACTAACATTGTCTCTAATCCCAGAATGAATTTTTTCATGTTTTTAATTATTAAAAATTTTTCAGTTCGATATTGCATCTTCAATTACTTCAAGTATATGGTCTAGTTCTTTAGCATTTAATTTGCGAATTGCCGTTTCAATTTTTTGAAACCGCTCTTCAATAGATAATTCACTAATTCCTTTTTTAAGAATATTTTTGTAATTATTAATTTTTTTAAAATTTTTTTCATCTTTTTTCTCGTTTTTTTCATAAACTACATAAGATATTTCATTGTCTAGTAAAGCATTTATAACTTTGTTATAGGCAGTTTCAGGAAACCCTACTCCTCCTTTTTCCGCCACAATTTTATAACCAGTAATATAATGAAGCACTATCGCATCATCTCCAAAGACATTATAAAATTTGCCGGAACGTCTTAGTTCAACTACGTCGTTTTTAATTTTTCACCACTCCTTTTTTAGTTTGTCGCATTTCTCATAATTTTATTTATAACTTCATCACCTACCTACTCTTAAGATGATTATAACATTATTTTTCTAATCTTTAAATATAAAATTTTTAAATTCTCTTTTTGCGAGAAAAAATAACGGAGTGCTAAACAAGTTTCGTAAAACTTATTATCTCCGTTTTTAGTTTGGAAATATATTCCTAGATAATCTTTGTCTTCGCTTCTTCCCTAGTATATAGCCATAGCCATATATTCATTCAAGTTATAGAAGGCTGGCGAACCGCAGGCGTAGTCCAGTCCACATTATTGTTGTTCAAGTTGCCGTCCGTATTCACATTCCACGCATTGTACCAATCATTGCTGCTGTTGTAGCCATACCTAACATCTATATCAAGATTACCTATTTATAATTATATCATTATTTTATTTCCTTTTTTATTTCATTTAACTCTTTTAGAGAAATATTAGTATATTTTCTTATTTCTTTATTAGATAACCCACTTTGAAGCATATTCTTTACAACTGATACAAGTTCTTCTTTCTTTCCTTCTATCCTTCCAGTTTCTTTGCCATCAGAATAAATAAACTTCTTTTCAAGTTCTATTTCATCTTCTCTTGTTCTATTGATAGTCAATGTCCCATCTTCATTAAATATATACACTTGATTTCTAACCTCCCTTACTAATTTATCTTTCTTACTTAATTTATCTAATTCTTTATCATTACATCCTAACATAGCCAAATATATATGTTCTTTTTCCCCTTTCAAATTCTTTTCATAATACTTTTTCTTATACATTGGTATATTAATATTTATAATAGAAAAACTATTAGTATATACACTATTGTCATATTTTTCTTTTAATAAATATATTTCTCTTAACTTATTACTTTTATTAAAGTTTAAGTTAATTTGATAAATATTTTTTATTTCTTTATTATCTTTAGATAGTGCATAACTAGAACCTAAATTCATAAAATAAACACAATTTCGATTGATTATATTTTTATTAAATGTATTATTAAGTTCTATATCTATTATATCACCTTTTGTAGTTTCGACAACTACATCCATTCTTTTTTCTTTCTCATTTTTCCTTTTTACTTTAGCTTCTATTAATATGTAAGAAAAAAATGTAGGGTTTCCTACATAATTATATGGACCAAATATTACATTTTTATATTCGCCTTTTCCTACATTTTTATATTAGCACTATCACTATTTTTATATAACTTATTTTAATTTTTCTAATTCTTCTTTAGATAATCCAGTGGCTTTAAGTATTATTTCTTCTTCTAATCCTAATTCAAGCATATTCTTAGCAATTGCCTTTTTATTTTCTTCGATACCTTGAATTTTTCCCTCTTCAATGCCTTTAACTATACCTTCTTCAATACCTTCCTTTTTGGCTTCATTAACTCGCATTTGTTCTCTTATCTTCATCTCTTCTTCTCTACTTATCTCTCTTCTAAATACAAAATCATCATTTAACTTTTCCACTTCTTCTTCCACTCCCTTTATTAGCTTATCCACTTTAGCTAATTCTTTTAACTCCTTTTCATTAGCATCTAACATTACTAAATAAATATGGGTTTTATCACCTTTTATGTTTTTATGATACCACATATGCTTGTACTTAGCAATGTTTACGGTGATAATGATTAAATAAAATTGAAAGTGCCCGGTTTTTTAGGGATGAGCAATAAGTCATTAAAACAACTTAATAATCCTTCCC
>CANRGQ010000003.1 GCA_947630195.1 uncultured Bacilli bacterium | reverse complement strand
AGAAGGACTTACAATGATTATTTCTTGTAAGCATCCAAATCCCCAATTTGAAGGTCAAACTAAAGGAAGACTAGGAAATTCTGAAGTAAGAAAACTTGCTGATAGTGTATTCTCTAAAGGATTTGAAAGATTTTTGATGGAAAATCCAAATGAAGCAAAGATTATTATTGAAAAGACTATGACTGCAGCAAGAGCGAGAGTAGCTGCTAAAAATGCTAGGGAACTATCCAGAAGAAAAGGTGACTTAGATGTTGTTAGTAATTTTGGTGGAAAACTAGAAGATTGTAAAGAAAAAGATCCTTCATTATGTGAAATCTTTATTGTCGAAGGAGATTCGGCTGGAGGTTCGGCTATAAAAGGACGTAATTCCATGACTCAAGCGATTCTTCCATTAAGAGGTAAAATACTTAATGTTGAAAAAGCTAGACTTGACAGAGCTTTATCTAATGAAGAAATAAGAACGATAATAACGGCTTTTGGTACTGGAATTGGTGATAATTTTGATTTAAGCAAATTAAGATATGATAAAATAATTATCATGACCGATGCCGATGTCGATGGTTCTCACATCAGAGTTTTGTTATTAACTTTATTCTATCGGTTCTTTAGACCAATTGTGGAAGCCGGTCATGTATATGCGGCACAGCCTCCACTTTTCTGTATTAAACATGGAAAAACTATTAAATATGTTTTAAATAAAGAAGAACTTAATTCTTATTTAGCATCTTTAAATCCTAATACAAAACGAGATATTTTCCGAATGAAAGGTTTAGGGGAAATGGATGCTGAAGAATTAAATGCTACAACAATGGATATTAACACTCGTGTATTAAGAAGAATAACTGTTGAAGATGCTATTGCAGCAGATGAAGCGTTTTCTCTATTAATGGGTGAAGAAGTAGAACCAAGGAGAAAATTCATTGAAGAAAATGCCTCATTTGCCGAAAATTTAGATTTTTAGGAGGTTTTTATGGATCATAGTAGAGATAGATTAGAAGAAAATAATATTGTTAATGAAATTAAATCATCATTTATTGAATATTCTATGAGTGTTATAATTTCTCGGGCTTTACCAGATTTAAGAGATGGTTTAAAACCTGTTCATCGTCGGATTTTATGGTCAATGTATGAATCTGGATATACTCCTGATAAACCTCATAAAAAATCAGCCCGTATTGTGGGAGATGTAATGGGTAAATATCACCCTCATGGAGACTCAAGTATTTATGAAGCTATGGTTAGAATGGCCCAAGATTTCAACTATCGAAATACTTTAGTAGATGGCCATGGTAACTTTGGTAATATTGCTGGTCATGGTGCTGCAGCGATGCGTTATACCGAATCAAGACTTTCTAAAATTTCTTTGGAGTTACTTCGAGATATTAACAAAGATACGGTTAATTTCATACCAAACTTCGATGAATCAGAGAAAGAACCAGAAATATTACCATCAAGATTTCCTAACATTTTAGTTAATGGTACAATGGGTATTGCCGTTGGTATGGCTACGAATATTCCTCCGCATAATTTAGGCGAAGTTGTTGATGGATGTGTCGCTTATATTGATAATCCTGATATTGATACTGATGGTTTAATGCAATATATTAAAGGACCAGATTTTCCAACTGGTGGTATAATTCTTGGTAACAGTGGTATTAAAAAAGCCTATGAAACTGGAAGAGGTAGCATTACTATAAGAAGTAAAGCTAATATTGAAGAAAAAGATGGTAAACACTATATTGTGGTTGATGAAGTTCCTTATGGTGTTAATGTATCAGAACTTAAAACTAAAGTTGCCGAATTAGTTCATAACAAAGTAATCGATGGTATTGCTGATTATCATACGGATTTAAAAGATGGTATTAAAATTACGATTACTTTAAAGAAAGATGCTAATCCGCAAGTTGTTTTAAATAATTTATATAAACATACGCAATTCCAAGTAAATTACGGTATTATTTTCTTAATGATTGATAATAAAGTTCCTAGAACGCTTGGTTTAAAAGATATAATTTCCAAATATATTAATTATCAAGAAGAAGTTATTATTAGAAGAACGCGTTTTGAACTTGATAAAGCTGAGAAGAGAGTACATATTTTAGAGGGTTATAAGATTGCTCTTGATAATTTAGACGATTTTATTAAGATTATAAGGGAGTCTGAAACAGATGTTATAGCTAAAGAAACTTTAATGAATAAGTATTCATTAACAGAAGTACAAGCTGATGCCATTTTAGAATTAAAACTTCGTCGTTTAACGGGCTTAGAGAGAGCCAAGATTGAAGAAGAATTAAAAGAATTACTCCTAAAGATTGAAGAATTAAAAGGCATTTTAGCATCTCGTGATAAAGTTCTAGAAATAATTAAGAATGAATTATTAGAAATAAAAGAAAAATATGCTGATGAACGAAGAACAAAAATTGATATGACAGCAATTGAGTATATTGAAGATGAATCTTTAATACCTGAAGAAGATATTATGGTAGTTTTAACTAATAAAGGTTATATTAAGAGAACTGCTAATGATACCTTTAGAACCCAAAACCGTGGGGGAATGGGTGTTAAAGGGCTTACGACTAATGATGAAGATTATGTTGAACATCTAATTAATTTATCAACCCATGATTATATTATGTTCTTTACTAATAAAGGTAAAGTGTATCGGATTAAGGGTTATGAAATACCAGAATTTAGTCGTCAATCTAAAGGTATACCAGTAATTAACCTATTACAAATTGAAAAAGATGAAAAGATAAACTCAGTATTAAAAATAAATAAAGATGAAGAATATAAATACTTATTATTTGCCACTAAAAAAGGTATTGTTAAGAAAACGATTATCAGTGAATTTGATAGCATTAGAACTACGGGTAAATTATGTATTAGTTTAAAAGATAATGATGAACTTTTAGATGTTAAAAAGACGACTGGTAATGATATAGTCCTTTTAGGTAGCGATAAAGGTCGAATGGTTAAATTCTCTGAAGCTGAAATTAGAGCCATGGGTAGAACAGCCGCTGGTGTTAAAGGTATTAATTTAAGTGGTGGCGAATGTATTTGTTCTGAAGTCGTTTCAGAAGATTCTGTCATTTTACTAGTAACAGAGAAGGGTTACGGTAAACGTACAAAAGTTTGTGGGTTTAGACAAACAAAACGGGGAAGCAAAGGAGTACTTGCTCTTAACGTTACTGAAAAGAATGGAAATTTAGTAGCTGCTAAAGTGGCTGAAGATGATAAGGATGTTGTTATTATGACAAATGCTGGTATCACAATTAAATTACCAATTAACCAAATTTCAACGCTTGGTAGAGTCACTCAAGGTTTAAGACTAATATCATTAAGAGATAATCAATTAGTTGCTACAGTTAGTGTTGTTGATCATATTAATAATGAAGAAGAAAATAATGCTGAAGAACAATCCATTGAACAATCAAATGACAAAGAGATTGAACAAGAATCTTCAACTAATGAAACTCAAGAATAATATTTCCCGGGAAATAAGCTTTTAAATCAATGTTTCACGTGAAACATTGATTTTTCTTTTTAATAAAAATATTATTATAAATATTATTTTAAAAAATATTTTAATTTTATAATTTGAATAACACAAAAAATTTAAATATATTGAGAATGTATAATGTTTACAATGTTTTAAATTTAATAATATATACAATATTGTATATTAAAATAAAAATTATAACTAATTGTTTAATGTTTCACGTGAAACATTGTGATAATTTGCATAATACAAATAAATATGTTATTATCATAATGCACAACAAATATACTGTAACCTGGTCAGAGTTGGAAGACAGCAGCCACATCAGTCCCTATTTGTGTGTGCTTTTTTAGTGGAGATGATAATAGTGATAGAATATATGGAGCAAGCTTATAAAGAAGCACTAAAAGCATACAAGAAAAAAGAAATACCAGTAGGAGTTGTTATAGTTAAAGATAATAAAATAATTAGTAAGGCGTATAATAATCGTCAAAAAAAATGTAATGTGCTTGGTCATGCCGAAATAAAAGCAATTCAAAAGGCGGAAAAAAAATTAAAAGATTGGCGTCTTAATGATTGTGATATGTACGTTACTTTAGAACCTTGCAAAATGTGTGAAATGATAATTAAAGAATGTCGAATAAATAATGTTTATTATCTATTAAGTCAAAGTAAAGATAATCATATATTTATACAAACAAACATTTGTAATGAATTAAAATTAAAATATCAAAAATTAATTGATAACTTTTTTAAAAATTTGCGTGATTAATGGTAAAAAATCATCTTTAATATGGTATAATTAAAGGTGAAAGGAATTGCATCATGAAATACAAAGTACTATATCGAAAATATAGACCTGATGATTTTGAAAATATTATTGGTCAAGATTATATAATTAAAACATTAAAAAATTCAATTATTCATAACAATATATCCCATGCTTATATTTTTTCTGGACCTAGAGGGACTGGAAAAACAACAACAGCAAAGGTGTTTTCGAAAGCCATAAATTGTTTAGAGCCTGTTGATGGTTCGCCATGTGGAAAATGTGATTTTTGTACAAATTTTCACGATAATCCCGATATTATAGAAATTGATGCGGCCTCAAATAATGGTGTTGATGAAATAAGAGGATTAATTGAAAATGTTAAATTAACTCCGACAAATGGTAAATATAAAGTATATATTATCGATGAAGTTCATATGTTATCAACAAGTGCTTTTAACGCCTTGTTATTAACATTAGAGGAACCACCAGCACATTCAATATTTATATTAGCTACTACTAATATTGAAAATGTTCCAATTACTATTTTATCAAGATGTCAAAGATTTGATTTTCAAAAGATAAAAGTTAGCGATATTGTTAAAAGATTAAAAGAAATTTGTAAGTTGGAAAATATAAATATTGATGATGATGCCTTAGAGGAAATTGCTTATCTTTCGGAAGGTGGCATGCGGGATGCTTTAAGTCTTTTAGATCAATTATCTAAAAATGCTGATAAAATAACTTTAGATTTAATTGAAAAACAAATTAAAACTATTTCGCAAAAAGGTATTAACGATTTAATTCAAACTATTGAGGATAATGATGTTGATAAATTTTTAAATCTGGTAAATGAATATCGTAATAGAGCGGTTGATTATAAAAGTTTAATCAAGAAAATAATCGATGTCGTAAGTAATAAAGCTAAAAATTATAAAATAAATGGTCAATATAACAGACTTCAATTTACTGATTATAAAAATATGATATTAAGTCTTGCTGATAGTTTATCTAAAATAAATATTAATGTTGATTCTTATACCATATTAGAAATGATTTTATTAGAATATTTTAATACTGATAAAGAAATAAAAAAATCTAGTGTTGAAAAAGAAGTAAAAAAAGAAGAATATATTGAAAATAATCAAACCGATACTGATGAAAATAAGATAGAAAGTAGTATAAATGATAATTTAGAAGAATTTATAAATATTAGAATTAATAATTGTTTTGTTGAAGCCAAAAAAACAGCTTTGGAACAAGCTAAAAAAGATTTAAAGAATTATTTAACTATTTCTAATAATGGTAAAACAAAAGCCGTATTAGAAGATAGTAATGTAGTAGCGGCTTCAACTTCCTATCTAATTTTAACTACTAATAATAAACATAATGTTGATATGGCTAATAAAATGTCTTTAGAAATAGAAAATGATATCGAAAAAGAAAATATTGGAAAATATAAATTAGTGTTTATTGGCGAAGACCGTTGGAATCAAGAAAAAGAAAAATACATTACTAATTTAAAAAATAAAAAAGAGTATAAATACATTGAAGAAAAAGTATTGGAATCAAAAACCGAAATAAATGATGTTTTTGATAAAGATAAAGTAGAAATAATTTAAGGAGGTGAATTATATGAATATGCAAAATTTAATGGCTCAAGCCCAAAAAATTCAAAGAGAAATAACAGCTAAAAAAGAGGAGTTAGAAAAAACAGAATTTGTGGGTAAAAGTGAATGGGTAGAAATAACTTATACTGGTTCAAAAGAAGTAAAGAGTGTTAAGATAACCAAGGAAGGACCAATATCTGAGGAAGATAAAGAAATATTAGAAGATATGTATTTAATTGCCAGTAAAGATGCCTTACTTAAAATAAGTAAAGCCATGAATGAAAAATTAGGTCAATATGCTGGGGCCTTAGATGGGTTAATGTAATTATGATATATCCAGAAACATTAGAAAAAATAATTAATTTTTATAAAAAGATGCCTGGCGTTGGCGATAAATCTGCCGAAAGAATGGCTCTTGCAACCATCGATTTAAAAGATGATGATTTAAAAGATATGGCTAAGGTATTAGAAAATACCAAGTCTAAATTAAAAAATTGCCAAATATGTGGACAATTAACCGAAAATGATATATGTAATATTTGTAGTGATAGTACAAGAGATAAAAATCTAATATGTGTTATTGAAGATTATAAAAGTGTCTTTTCTTTTGAAAAAGTTGGTAATTATAAAGGAGTATATCATGTTCTTAATGGACTTATATCCCCAATGGATGACATTGGACCTGAAGATATTAATATATCATCATTAGTAAAAAGAGTTGAAGAAGCTGAAAATCCGGAATTAATTCTAGCATTAAAATCTACAATTGAAGGAGAAACCACAACTCTTTATATAAAAAAAATATTTGAAAAGAAAAATGTTACAATATCTAGATTATCATATGGCATTCCAATGGGAGCGGAAATTGATTACTTAGATATTATAACTTTAGACAAGGCATTAGAGGATCGCAAAAAGATTTCGGAATAAAAATATTTCCCGGGAAATAAAATTTAGTGGGTGATATTATGATGAATAAACTAGGTATAATCTTAAAAAGAGTAGTATTTGCATTTGGAATTATCTATGGTATTAATATAATGCTTAAAAATGTTGGGGTTTATTTACCAATAAATATTTCAACTATAACTGTTACTTCCTTTTTAGGAGTACCTGGTTTATTATCACTATTTGCTATTCTCTATATCTTGTAATTGGAGGTAAGTATAGAAAGTAGTGCTTTAGAAAATTTAATTCAATATTATCACGATAAAAAATTAGCTCATGCATATTTGATATCAACTAATAATATTGCTAAATGTTATGAAGTTCTTTTAAAAGTTATAAAGAACATTTTTTGCGTTAATGAATATGTGGATAATTGTAATAAGTGTTCTTTATGTCATTTAATTGATGTTCATAATCTTCCTAGTTTAAAAGTAATTGAGCCAGATGGAACCTTTATTAAAAAAGAACAAATTTTAGAACTTAAATATTTATTTTCGAAAGATTCCCAATATACTAAGGAAAATATTTATATAATCAAGAATGCCGAAAAGATGAATAAGGAATCCGCTAATACAATGTTAAAATTCTTAGAAGAACCCGATGGAGATGTTATAGGTTTCTTTATCACTAATAATAAAGATAATGTTATTTCCACTATTGTAAGTAGATGTCAAAATATTGATGTAAATTTTACCAATAGTGATTTTGAAGAATTAGGACTTAATGAAGAGGAATATAATAATTATTTAGATACTTTAAATGACTATTTAACAAAAATAGAAATGGAAAAAAGTAAATTAATCTTGTATAATAAAGAGTGTCTAGGAGAATATACCAAGGATGACATTAAAATTTTAATGCAAATGGCTTTAAAAAAATATAAAGAAGCTTTGAATAATAAAATACTTGGTAAAGAAATAAAGGATAATTTATTATTCTTAGATAAATTAAATATAAATAATCTAAAAAAGAAAGTTAATTTATTAATAGACTATTTGAAAGAGTTAACTTATAATGTTAATTTAGATTTGTTACTAGATAAGTTTGTAATAGAAATGGAGGCCATTAATAATGAAAGTTTATAGTGTTAAATTTAAAGAACAAGGTAAAAGTTATTATTTTAATGGTAATGATGATTATAAAAGTGGGAATTATGTAATTGTTGAAACAGAAAAGGGTCTACAATATGGCAAGATTAGTGGTATTATCTCCACTGATGAAGAAGAAAATAGTTATAAAAATATTATTAGATATGCCCAAGAAGAAGATAAAGAAGAATACTTAAAACTTTTAAATGAAGCTAGTGGCGCTTTAGAAAAATGTAAAAGTTTAGTGGCAACTTTAGGGCTTAATATGCATGTTTTAAGTGCGGAGTTTACTTTTGATCGAACCCAATTATTATTTAATTTTACTTCTGATGAAAGAGTAGACTTTAGGGAACTTGCCAAAAGACTAGCAGGAATATATCACACAAGAATTGAACTTCGCCAAATTGGGGCCCGTGATAAAGCTAAAGAAATTGGGGGTATTGGTATTTGTGGCGGCAGAATATGTTGTTCTAGATTCTTAAATCATATTGACGCTATTTCGATGAATATGGCTAAAAATCAAAATTTAGCTTTAAATCCATCTAAAATAAATGGTTTATGTGGTCGTCTTTTATGCTGTTTACAATATGAAGATGATAATTATTTAGAATGTAGTAAGGGACTTCCGAATGTTGGTGATACTATTAATACACCGAGTGGCGAAGGTTCGGTTGTCAGTGTGGACGTTTTAAATCGTAAATGTAAAGTTTTAGTGGGTAGTAATAAAGAAGAAGTAGATTTTAATGAAAACATCGAAGATAGTATTGAATGATTTATATGATTATGATTTAAAAATTTATCAATATGATACCCATTTTAAATTTTCAATAGATTCTATTTTACTAGCGGAATATGTAAAAATTACCAATAGGACTAAAGAAATATTAGATATGTGTACTGGTAATGCTTCAGTACCTCTAATATTATCAACAAAAACTAAAGCAAATATCGAGGCCATCGAAGTTCAAAAAGACATTTATGATTTAGCAGCTAAAAGCATTTCATTTAATAAACTGGACCATCAAATAACTGTCTATAATAGTAATATTTTAGATATTAAAACTATCAAAGGTTTAAAAAAATATGATATAATTACTTGTAATCCCCCATATTTTAAGGTGGATGAAAAAAGTTATACTAATGATTTTGAACCTCTTGCTATAGCCCGCCATGAAATATTAGTTACTCTTGATGATATTTTTAGAATTGCAAGTGAACACTTAAATAGTAAGGGGGAGTTTTATCTAATTCATCGTCTTGAAAGATTAGATGAAATAATTATTTTAGGTAATAAGTATAAATTAAATGTTAAAAATATTGAACTTATTAAAACTAAAGATAAAAATAAACCTAGTATGGTTTTAGTAAGATGTATTAAAAATAGTAAAATGGGTATAAAAATAAGTAATCCCGTGAGTATTGAAGGAAGGACTACTTATCAAGATATATTTAAGGAGGAAGTATGAAGCTTGTAGTAGGATTAGGTAATCCTGGAAGAGAATATAAAAATACCAGACATAATATTGGATTTATGGTTTTAGATAATTACTTAGGTAAAGTTGATTGGAAAAATAAAATGGAAAGTAATTTCTATAGCACCGAGGTAAATAGCGAAGATGTTATATTTATTAAACCTCTTACTTATATGAACTTATCCGGTATGGCTGTAAGTAAAGTCGTTAAATTTTATAAAATAAAAATTGAGGATATCTTAGTAATTCAAGATGATTTAGATTTAAAAGTTGGTACCTATAAAGTTAAGAAAAATAGTTCATCGGGAGGCCATAATGGAATTAAATCAATTATAAGTGAGTTATCTAGTGAAGAGTTCTTAAGAATAAAAGTTGGTATTGGTAAGAATAGTTTAATGCCTACCGATAAATATGTTTTAGCTAAAATACCAGATGAAGAATTAAAATTAATTGAAAGTAACTTTCCTAAATTTAATGAATTAATCGAGAATTTTATTGATGGTAATATTGAAAAGTAATAGATAAAGTAATAAATTTTGGAGGATAATATGCCGTTTGATAAACTTTTTAACTTTCAAAATAATGCTGTGACATATGGGTTAACAAATGAGTTAATCGCTTTTTACTTGCTAGAATTATTTAAAAAAGAAAATAAAAATGTTATTTTAGTAACAAGTAATTTATATGAAAGTAATAAAGTTTATAATGCTTTAAAAACCCATACGGAAGATGTTGAATTATTTCCAATGGATGATTTTATTACTTCTAAAGTTGTGGCAATGTCACCAGAATTTAGTTTAGGTAGATTAAATGTTTTGGAAAAAATTAAAAACAAAAAGATGATTATTGTTACTAACTTAATGGGATATTTAAAATATCTACCTAGTATAAGTAGTCAAAATAGTTATAATTTAAAAGTTAATACCGAAATAAATAGAAACAATCTTATAAACACTCTGGAGGACTTTGGTTATAAACAAGAATCATTAGTAACTACATCTGGTGAATATTCTTTAAGAGGTTTTATAATCGATATCTATATCATTAATGAAATACACCCAATAAGAATTGAAATGTTTGATAATACCATTGAATCTATTCGTTATTTTGATGAAAATAATCAAAGAACTATTAAAGAAATCAAAGAAATTACTTTAAAACCATTTACGGAAGTAGAAACTACTGATAAGAGTTCTTTATATGATTACTCAAATGAGGGTATTGTCGTTTATCTAAATAAAGATCAAATAATGGTGGCTTATAAAAAATTATCGGAAGAAATCTTAGAATATCAAGAGAAACAAAATGAAACAGAAAAATACATGTATAATCTTGAAGACATTAATCCTAAATTTGAACTATATATTGATAACATTAATAATCCAACGGATATTGTAGCCAAAGAAATACCTAGTTTTAATGAAAACTTTGAACTTTTAAAAGATACTTATTATCGGTGGCAAAAAGAAAAGAAAAAGGTTTATTTTTATCTTTCCTTAGATAAACAAGTTAAAACTATTAAAAATTTAATACCAGAGGCTAATATCATTAAAAAAAGAATTAATAAAGGATTTATTTTTAATGACATTGTTTGTGTATCCGAATATGATATTGGCTCATCTTTAAAAGAAATGCCTAAATATAAAAATAACTTACATATTGGCAAAAAGATTAAAAGTTATAATGATTTAGAAAAAGGCGATTATGTTGTCCATTTAAATCATGGCATAGGTATTTATAATGGGCTTGTTACTTTAACCAAAGATGGTTTAGAAAAAGATTATATTCAACTTTTATATGAAGGTAATGATAAAATATATATTCCCGTTGAAAAAATAAATTCTATATATAAATATTCCAGTAAAGATGGGATAAAACCAAAGATTAATAAGCTAAATTCGGCAAGTTGGGCCAAGACAAAAACTTATATTAAAGCGAAAGCTAAAGATATTTCGAAGGAACTTTTAGATTTATACCAAAAAAGAGCTAGTATTAAAGGAATTGCTTATCAAGATTATGAAGAAGAAAGTCTTTTTGCTTCCTCTTTTCCTTATGAAGAGACTAAAGACCAAACTAAAGCCATTGCCGAGATTAAAAATGATTTAGATAGTGTAGTTCCTATGGATAGACTTCTTTGTGGGGATGTTGGTTTTGGGAAAACAGAAGTGGCTATGCGAGCTATATTTAAAACGGTTATTAATAACTATCAAGTAATGTACTTGTGTCCAACGACGATTTTAGCTAAGCAACAATACAATGTAATTTGTGAAAGATTTAAAGATATTCCGGTAAATATCCGTCTTTTTAATCGTTTTACAACTTCTAAAGAAGGCAAATATATTTTGAGTGCTTTAAGTGAGGGTAAAATAGATATTTTAGTGGGAACTCACAGGATTTTAAGTGATGATATTAAACCCTCTAAATTAGGTCTTTTAGTAGTGGATGAAGAACAACGTTTCGGCGTTAAACATAAAGAAAAAATTAAAGAATATAAAAATGATGTTAATGTTCTAACTTTATCAGCGACCCCAATTCCAAGAACTTTAAAGATGGCTTTATCGGGTTTAAGAGATTTATCAATTATAGATACACCTCCAATTAATAGGTATCCTGTTCAAACTTATGTCATTGAAGAACAAGATTTGTTAGTGAAAGATGCTATTTATAAAGAATTATCTCGAAAAGGACAAGTATTTATTTTGTATAACCGGATTGAAGATTTAGATAAAATAGCAAGTAAAATAAGTACTTTAGTACCGGAAGCTAGAATTAGAGTAGCTCATGGTAAAATGAGTAAAGAAGAACTCGAAACAATTATGGAAGATTTTGTGGCTTATGAATATGATATTTTAATTTGTACGACGATTATTGAAAATGGAATTGATATTGCAAATGCTAATACTTTAATTGTCTATGATGCCGATAATTTTGGCCTTGCTCAATTATATCAAATAAGAGGAAGAGTTGGACGAAGTGATAAGGTTGCTTATGCTTATCTTTTATACAATAAACAAAAGATGCTAAATGATATTGCCGTTAAAAGACTCCAAGCCATTAAAGAATTTACGGAACTTGGAAGTGGTTATAAAATAGCGATGCGGGATTTATCGATAAGAGGAGCTGGTGATATCTTTGGTAGTGATCAAGCAGGATTTGTGGATTCGGTAGGAATATCTTTGTATATGAAACTAATTGAAGACGAGCTAAAAAAAGCTAAGGGCGAATATGTGGAAGAAGAGGATACCGATAATAAAAACTTAATTGAAGTATCTACTCATATTAAAGATGACTATGTATCCGATGAAGATATTAAAATTGAAATTCATCAAAAGATTAATGAAATTGACTCTTTAGAAAAATTAAGAGAAGTAAAAGCCGAACTAGAAGATAGATTCGGAAAAATTGATAGTGATATGGAAGTTTATATGTATGAAGAGTGGTTTACTAATCTATGTAAAATGTTAAATATTACGAGAATTAATAAAACTGACCGTTTTGTGGAAATTACTTTACCAGAAGAAGTATCTAATAATATTAAAGGAGATAAATTACTATTTGAAACTATGAGTATCTCAACTAAATTTAATATTAAATATCTCCATAAAAATATTATTATTACTTTGTTTTATAAAGGCTTACCAGAACATTATATCTACTATTTAGTAAAACTTCTTTTAGCGGTTAAAGATAATTAGTATAAAATACCAAAAACTACCTACAATATAAAAAGGAGTGGGTAGTAAATGATTAAAAGTGGAATTACTAGAAGAATAGATGAATTAGGAAGAATTGTAGTTCCGAAAGAAATAAGATATAACTTAGGTATTAGAGATGGTGAACCTTTAGAAATATATACTTCAGACAATGCTATAATTATTAAAAAATATTCCCAGGTTGAAAATATTAAAGATATAAGTGAAAATCTTTGTAATATAATTTATGATATTTGTAATGTGGGAGTTATTATTAGTGATAGAGAAAAGATTATAGCCACTAGTAGTAATTTAAAAGAGTTAAATAATACTACTTTAAATGAAAAGTATAAAAGTTTAATTGATAATAGAGAATCTTATACCAGTGAAAATTTAGAGAATGACTTTAATACTAATGCTTACTTTAGTGTCATACCTATTATAACTTCCATTGATTGTAGTGGCCTCGTAATTATTATCAGTAATAAAAAAGATGATAATAATATTAAACTAGCTAAAATAATTACGAAATTAATTGTTAATAAAATTGATGTTAATTAAAGCATCTTTTTATTTTTTAAATTCCAAATTAGCCAATTTTTGTCTAAAATGGAATTAATTCCAAATTTGACATAATATATAAAAAATGTTATATTAATAATGGTGATTATTATGAATTTAAAAAGAAATATTGAAGAAGTGTTTTTGGAATATAATAAAATGTTTAAAACCGTCTTAATTACAGGCCCTAGACAAGTAGGAAAAACAACTTTTTTAAAAAACATAAAAGAAAAAGCAAGAAAATATGTAACATTAGACGATTTAGAAATTAGAAAACTGGCTAATGAAAATCCGAAAGAATTTTTGAGTATTTATAAACCTCCAATGATAATTGATGAAATTCAATATGCTCCAAAATTACTTTCATATATAAAAATAGCCTGTGATAATACAAAAGAGAAAGGATTATTTTGGCTAACAGGTTCTCAAAAAATTGAATTAATGAAAAATGTTAGTGAGTCACTTGCTGGTAGAATGGGTGTTCTCGATATGACATCATTTACTAATAGAGAACTATGTAAAAGTAAATTACCACCTTATGATTTAGAGGAATTTACTAATAGAGATATAATATCAAAAGATAAACTACTAGATTTAATTTTAAAAGGGGGGATGCCTGAATATTTAACTCAAAATATTAAAAGAGAATACTTTTTTTCTAGCTATGTTAATTTATATTTAGAAAGAGATATAAGAGAATTGAAACAAATTGAAGATTTAAATGCATTTTATACATTTTTAGTATCTGTTGCTTCACGAGCATGTCAAGTTTTAAACTATGCTAGTATTGCAAGAGATACAAGAAAAGATAATAAAACAGTAAAATCTTGGTTAAGCATCTTAGAGGCTACGGGTATAATAAAATTAATTTATCCCTTAAGAAAAGAAGAATTAAAAAGAATAACATCGCAACCAAAAATTATTTTTATGGATAGTGGTTTGTGCACATATTTACTAGGAATAAATACAAAAAAAGCTTTAACTGATTATACAAATTTTGGTTTTTTATTTGAAAATTATATTATTTCGGAAATGTTAAAAACTAATAGTAATTATAGTTTAGGAAATACTTTTAGTTATTATAGAGATAAAGATGGTAATGAGATAGATTTAATAATAAAAGACTATGATAATATATATCACCCTTTTGAAATTAAATATAGAGATAATGTTAATGTAAGTATGATATCTTCTTTTAATAAAATAAAAAATTTAAAAAATGTTGGTAAAGGTGGCATTATTTGTAATGAAAAAAATGTTAAAAAATTAACTGATACTCACGATATAATACCAATTAGTAGTGTTATTGTATAAAATAATAATGTATTTAATATAAAAATAGCAAATTATAAAATTGCTATTTTTTAGTGTTTTATCTAGTTCTTTTTCGAACTTTATTAATAAATATATTTAATGATTCTTTAGTATCATCTGAAATAGTTAAATCAACAGTTTCTATTCTTTTTAAGATACCATTTTGATAAATATGGTGAATACCATCAATATAACCTTCAATTGTTTGATTATCTAAATCATAGTTAGATATACCATCAATATCAAAGATAGGAGGGGCTAAAAATTTCTTTTCGCCACCTAAATATATTCCTTCTTTGCCATTAAGAACAACTTTAAAAATTGGATTAGAAATAAATTCTTCCATTGTATGATTAGGATGACAAATTGGGCTAAAATCTAATAAGATAACCTTATCAAAGAAATTAGGAATTATAATTTTTTTCAAACTGGTTTGGGCAAATGTCCGTTCATGAAGTCCGTTATCAACATATCTATAGTGGCCTCTTTTACCAATAAAATAGGCGCCTTCTTTACCATTTAAGGTAGTTATATAACAAGGAGTATCTTTTGGAACTTCATAATAATTTACTCTAATAACACCATTTATATCATCGAATTTTGGGGGAACATAGCCATCTGTGGTTCCAAGTTTTCCATTTCTCTCTCCCACTAATAGGAGATAACCAGAAAATAATTTATTTTGTTTATAATATATTTTATCAAATTTTTCATTTTCAATTTGACATGTTTTATAATTAATTAAGCCTTCTAAATTAGTTTCTAAATTATGAGCAATTACAGGAATTCTTTTATCAGGATTGGGATGTAATGGTTTATACTCATATTTGGCAAATTTGAGAATATTTTTTATCTTTAAATTCTTTTTGCTATTTTGATTATAGGCATAAGGATTATGAATAACATCTAAAATTGCTGATTTACCATCCTTAGTTTTTAAAATTAAAATGCCATGTCTATCTCTAATATTTCTATTTCGTTCATAATATGGTAATCTTACAAAAGATTCAGGTCTTGTAGTAACATCTGGATATATACAATGAATATATTTAACATACACATTATCTAAAATTTCATTTTCATCTTTTTCTAAGATTTTTTTAATTGCTGTAAGTAAATTCTTTTTATAAAAATTATAGCCATCAATTTCTCGGTTGTATTCTCGATTGGCTCTAGCTTCTCTTTCCTCATCGGTTTCGTGCCATATATTATAATTATTCATGTATGTATTAATAAAATCATCTAATTTTGGTAAAGAGTCAAAATCCTTCTTTAAAAATTTTCTAATTGTTAAATATTCCCCATGAGTATCAATATTTGGTATTCTATATATTTTATGAAATCTATCAGAATCTATCTTTTTTCCTTCTTTTTCCATTTTGTCCTCCTATATGAGATATTATTTTATTGGAATACTCGGTATATGTCAAGTTCTAGAAGAAATTTTTTGTTTTTCTGTATTGACTAAATAGAATAAATATTATATTATTTAAATGTAAGGTAGAAGAATATTATTTTTATTTTGTAATTAATATTCGGTATTTACAACATAAGTATAAAAATATAAATAATAATTAATAATATAAAAGAGGTAAGAGTATGAAGAAAGAAATTAAAAGAATAGTATTATATGTAGCAATACTTACATTAGTAGTTCTAAATACCCAAATCGGGGGGGGGTTATTGTAACACCTTAATATCTTTAGTATTCATACCAAATAACTTTAAAGATAAACTTTATAATATAAAAGAAAAATTAAAAAATAAAGAACTAATATTAGGAATATTCGTATTAGTATTTTTTGCGTTGTTACTAATAAATGTGACAATTAATAAAACCCATGCTTACTATAATTATGAAATGGCTCCAGTCCCTATATTTACATCCAAAGTAGGAAACTTTGCTGGTGAAGGGGAATCAGTTAAACAAGGTCCAATAGATAAAAATACCGATGTTAATATAATCTTTTATACCCAAATGCCTGATAATGCTAACAAATATAAAGAGAGTAAATATGTACCCGCCAGTGGATATCAAATAAATGGAGATAAATCTAATTGTTATCCTGCAGCCGGAGGAGATGCAACTTATGATAATTATACTATTAAAGAAGATGGAACAGTTCATATTGAATATACTGAAAAAGCAAAACCTACGCAAGTAGTATGTCGACTTTATTATGATAGAGATAAATTATCAGATGTAATTATTTATGCTTATATAGAAGATGCAACAGGGGATAGAAAATATAATGACAAAACTTATAAATTATATAATCAAGTACCAGATGGTTATTCTATGACAAATTATGAGTGTAAAAGTAAAAAAGCAAGTACAACATTTACATACGATATATCAAAAGGTTTTCATATAGATACTACTGGGCCAAATACTTGTTATGCCTACTTTAGTAAATAGAAGGGAGAAAACAAAATGAAGAAAGATAAAATATTAACAATAATCATAATTATAGTAGGAATTTTAATATTAGGAGAAAGTTATAATATAATAAGAACTTTAAATACTAAACCTAATAAGATAGAAGAAATAGAAACTAATAATATATTAAGTAATGATAAATCAATAGCGATATGGGTACAAGATAGTGAAGATGATGAATGGCATGAAGCAGATAATAGAGATTCATGGCCAAGTCCCACAACACACGGATTTGTGGGAGCTGAATGTACAGATAGTGATGGAAAAGAAATAGATTATACAAATATACTGCATTTTGATTTATCAACTTATCATGCCACAATAGATACTAAAAATAGTATTTATTGTACCTTATACTTTGCTAAAGGTAGACCTTTATTACAAGCATTAGAAGAAACAAAAGGTTCAACATTAAACTTAACTTCTGCAGTGGATGGAATGTATAGATATAAAGGGACAACCACAGCCGTAACAAATAATTATATATGTTTTGGAACAACCGATAAAGATGAGTGTTTAAAAACACCAGATAAATATATGTTTAGAATAATAGGGATAACTTCAGCAGATGATAATACGTTAGGATTAAAAAAAGATCAATTAAAATTAATCAAGGCAACACCATCTAGTACAAGTCAAGTATGGTATAGTAATTACACTAGTGATATTAAATGGGATTCATCAAGTACCAAAAGTCATGTAACATCATGGTATAATACAAACATAAAAAACAAACAACCAAACGGAACATATTGGGACAGTATAGTAACAAGTCAAAAATGGTATAATGCAGACCAAACAAGTACACCAGGAACAGTAGAACCAAAAACAAGTCAAAGTGCAGCAAATAAAGTTGCTTTAATGTATGCTACAGATTTTAATAATGCAAGTACTGGAACAAGTAGTTGGTTATATGTAAAAAATGGATGGAGCACAAGTTCAACATTAAGTGGAAATTCTTTAAATGAATGGACCATGTCTAGGTATGGCTACTACAGGGGCCGAGATGGCAGCACTTACGAGGCGTGGTGTGTAGAGACGAACGGCGGCTTGTGGTGGTATCTTATCGACTATGCGTATGCGGTTCGACCTGTCTTCTATCTTCAATCCGCGATAAATTTAACGGGTGCAGGTACAGCAACTGACCCATTTAGAATCACAACTAAGAATAATGCATAATATCGCCCAAGGCGGCCATATGGCGAAAATTAAAGGCGTGCCGGTAGAAGAATATTATATATATTTATATAAAATATTACCGGCACCGAAATTTTATAATCTATGTATTTATAGAAAGTGAGAATAAATAAAATAAAACTCATTCTCTTTTTGTATAAAAAACAAATAATATGTTCATTATGTAACTAGGTGGATATATGAAAAAAGGTATAGTTATATTATTTGTCATTGTGGTAGTATGTTTATTTATAAGTAATAAAGAAAATGTTTTAATACCAAGTGAGGCAATTAGATTTAGAATTATAGCAAATAGTGATGAATTAGAAGATCAAGAGTTAAAAAATAAAATAAAAGATGAAGTAGAAGATGAGTTATTTAAAGTTGTAAGTAAAGCTAAAAATATAAGTGAAGCGAGAAGTTTAATAAAAAATAACATAAGTAATGTGGATAGTATCTTAGAGAAGTATGATATTACTTATGGGATAAGTTATGGGGATAATTATTTTCCTGAGAAATACTATAAAGGCTATAAATATGATGAAGGTAATTATGAAAGTTTAGTTATAACTTTAGGTAAAGGTTTAGGGCATAATTGGTGGTGTGTATTATTTCCTCCTTTATGTTTGTTAGATGAACAAAGTGATTTAAGTAATGCTGAATATAGTTTTTATGTAAGCGAAGTAATTAATAAATTTAAATAAAATAAATATATTTAATTAGGTGATTTAAGTGTCTATAATAATATCTTTATTTTTAATTGGGATTTCTTTATCTATGGACACTTTTTCTATTAGTTTATCTATTGGTTCTTTTAATATAAGTAAAAGAAAGATATTAATATTTAGTTTAATGGTCGGTATAATGCATTTCTTTATGCCTATAATAGGAAATATATTGGGAGAAAAAATAGTTAACTTTTTAAATATCAAAGTAAATATATTACTGGGTTTAATTCTTTTACTAATAGGTATTGAAATGGTAATAAGTTTATTTAGTAAAGAAAAAGATAATTTTGATTTAAGTGTAATTAATATGTTTTTAGTAAGTATATCGGTAAGTTTAGATAGTTTTTCGACAGGTCTTGGTTTAAGTGCCATAACAGATAATGTTATAATGGCGGGATTTATCTTTAGTATGTGTGCCGGACTCATTACTTATTTAGGTTTATTAATCGGTAAATACAGTAGTAAAGTCTTGGGAATATATGGTAATATCTTTGGGATAGTTTTATTATTTATATTAGGAATTATGCATTTATTTGCATAAAATAAGAAATAATATATCAATATGTATTTAGGTGATAATGATGCCTAAATACATATCAAAAAGAACTTTTATTATAATAAATATAATCCTCTTTTTAATTGAAGTTATCCTTGGATACATAATAATTAATAGCTTTTTAACTAAGGATATTTTAAGTCCTTATGAATTAAGTTTTTATGAATATCTTAAATATACATTATTAATCTAAAAATTATCTTAATTTTATTGACAAATGCCTTTAAAAAAAGTATGATAATCTTAGGAAAAACCGAATAACTCGGTTAGGTATATAAACAAATATAAACTACTATTATTTGTTTTTATTTACTCACAAAATTTACTATTAAAACATAAATAATAGTAAAGGGCCTAGGTTAATAAAAGAAGGTGTTTTTTTGGAGAGAATTGTTATTGAAGGTGGAAACCTTTTAAAAGGAAATATTTCTATTGGGGGTGCTAAAAACAGTGCGGTAGCCTTAATTCCCGCATCCCTTTTAGCAGATGGGGTAAGTACCATTAAAAATGTCCCGAATATTACCGATAGAGATGCTTTATTTGATATTGTAAGATTACTTAATTGTGATATCGAACAAAATGGTAAAACAATAAAGATAGATACGACTAATTTAAAAAATGTTTTAATTAGTCAAGAGTTAAGTGTTAAACTTAGAGCCTCTTATTATTTTATGGGAGTATTACTTGGTAAATATAAACATGTCGAGATGTATTTTCCAGGAGGATGTAATATAGGAAGTAGACCTATTGATTTACATTTAAAAGGATTTAAAGCGATGGGGGCTAAAGTTACCAAAAGAGGCCATAAATATATTTTAGATGCGGAAGATTTAAAAGGTGCTGAAATAACTTTAGATTTTGCTTCAGTTGGAGCCACGATTAACATTATGTTTGCCGCTACCCTTGCTAAAGGTACTACTGTTATTAAAAATGCGGCGAAAGAAGTGGAAATAATTAATATAATGGACTTCTTAAATAAAATGGGAGCCGATATTAAAGGAGCGGGAACGGATACTATTACCATTAATGGAGTAGAAAAATTACATGGTGCGGAAATAGAAGTTATTCCGGACCGAATTGAAGCTGGTACTTACATTTTAATGGGAGCCCTTCTTGGGGATAACCTTTGTGTAGAGGGGATTATTCCGGAACATAATGCAGCTTTACTTAATAAATTAAAAGAAATGGGTGTGGAATATAAAATAGAAGGTCATTCTATTACTTTAAATAGATGTGAACATTTAAAACCGGTAGATATTACGACTTTAGTATACCCAGGTTTTCCAACAGATCTTGGTCAACCAATGAGTGTTTTACTTACCCAAGCGGAAGGTGTAAGTCATATGGAAGAAACTATTTGGGAAAATAGAGTAGGACACTACCCATATTTACAAAAGATGGGAGCGGACATTAAACTTGATGGTTTAAAAGCCGAGATTAAAGGCAAAAGTGTTTTAAAAGGAACCGAAATAAACGCGACTGACCTAAGAGGAGGAGCAGCCCTTATCTTAGCCGGCCTTATTGCGGAAGGTACCACGATGATTTATGATATTGATTATATCTTAAGAGGATATGAAAATATCATCCATAAATTAAGTAATGTGGGTGCTAAAATAGATATTGAAGAAATATAATGTAGTATAGTCTACATTTTATTTTGGGGGTATTTACTTGCGGAGACTCTATAAGTTAATAATTATTATTTTACTTAGTATAATACTTGCGTATTTTATTTATTTTTTTAATAAAGAAGAAAAGTTAAGAATAGTGTCACTTGGCGATGGCACTTCAAGTGGGGAAACTTATTATAATATTGATGGGATTAGTTATAATGACTATTTAAAAGAATATTTAGAAGGGAAAAATAATTTAAAATCTTATAATACGAGTTTTGTGAAGAAAAATTATAAAATAGAAGAATTACTTGCGGATTTAAATAATAACGTAATAGATAAAAAAACTGATTTAACCATTAAACAAGATATTCATAAGGCTAACTTAGTAATCATTAATATGGGGGAAGAAGAACTTGTTAAGATGAGTATGACCAATGATTTAACCAAAGAAGAACTAGAGGAATTTTTAGAGTATTATCAAACTTTGATTCAAGAAATTAAAAAAATAAGTGAAGCCAAAATAGTCGTTATTGGTTTTTATGAAAATAAATATTTAAGTAAAAGTAATGCCATTATTTTAAATTCCGAAGTAAGTAATATGGCTCTTAAATATGATTTAACATTCATAAATATTATTGATTTAATGTTAAATAAAAAGTTTTTTGCCAGTGAGAATAGCTTTTACTATAACTATTTAGGGCATAAAGAACTCGCCGAAGTTATAATTCATTCGATTTAAGTTGTTAAATAATGCCAAATGTGTTAAGATATTAAGCACGGGTGGTTTTATGGATAGTATAAGTATTAAAGAAAGATTAGTGGCTAATGTTTTATTAGTAAGTGTTTTACTGGGAGTGGCAGCATTTAAAATTAATGAAGCCAAAATCTTACCAAGTGAGATGTCTTTTGAAGAGCTAGAAGATGAAAATATCGAAAAAGATAAGGAAAATTTCGGAAAAAGTCAAATCATTTCTCGGAAAAGAATTAGACAACCACAAAAAGAAATTAAGGAAGAGTCTTGCGATATTTAAAAAATATGGTATAATACTAAAGAACGAAAAAGTTTCTATACTATAAGAATAGTATGGCGAAGGGAGAGAAATAATGAAAGCAAATATTCATCCAGAATTAAAAGATTGTACAGTTAAATGTGCTTGTGGAGCAACATTTAAAACTAAATCAGTAAAAGATGAAATTCATGTTGAAGTTTGTAGTGAATGTCATCCATTCTATACTGGTGCGCAAGGAAAAGCAAAGAAAACTGGAAATATTGAAAAATTTAATAAAAAATATGGCTTTGATAAAGCTAACTAAGAGCAAAGGAATTTACTCTTTTTATTTTATAAAAAAAACAGGATTTGTTCGCTTGTAATAGTTTCAATTATGATATATAATTAATGTTAGGAAATGCTTAACTGTTGAGTACTTGCCTACTTTCTTTATAGAAAGGAGGGCTGGTATTATGAAGAAAAAGGATTTGTTAATCACTTCATTAATACTTATTATCTTCCTGTTAACTTCATCATTATTATTTATGATAATAAAAAAATAAGTACTCAACCATCCAAGATCAAGTACAACCCTAAATTTTTAAGGTAAGTACTCAACGAGCCAAGTTAAGTATTTCCCTTTTTTTATTTTATGTAAATTTCTTTTGACATATACATTTTAGCATAATATCTAAAATTTTGCAATATATATCAAATTTGCTTTACAAACAAAAATTTGTGTGATAAGATTAAATTACTAACAGAAAGTGAGGTGGATATATATGGCTATAATTTGCGAAAAAGAAATTTGGAAAGTGAATCAAAATGATAAAATAAAATGGATATTAGTTTTATATAAGATATCTTTTAATCATTTTGTAGGGGTTCCTGTATATGATTTTGATGGGTATGGAAGGGTATATATTCCCTCAATTAATAAGTTTGCAAGTCCGAGTGAAGTAAATGATTATAGTAATAGTATTGTGGAAAAAAGAATGATTTTAAATAAAGAAATGGTTAAAGTTAAAGATAAAGAATTAAAGAGTGTTATATCAATTACCAAAGAGTATTTATTAGATTTTATTAATAGACACACAAAAAATGATAATAATGGCTTATCTTATGTGAAATGGTGCAAAGATAAATTAGAGTTAATAATAAAAGAAAAAGAAGAAATAAATAAGTATAGTTATCATAATTTTGATATTTGTTGGATTGATTTTGGCTATAATATAGGAAATGAACTGAGAAAGTTAAGACCAGCGATATTGTGGCGTTATTCAAATGATAAAGAGATGTGGACAGTTATACCTATTACTAGTAAAAGAGAAAGTGATAAATATTTCTATCATTATGATTTAGAATATAAAAAGTTAGGGACTGTTAAAATAGAAAACTTAGCCAATGTTAGTGTGAGAAGAATCAAGATGCCTTATTATATTGATAAGAAAAAAGCGAAGATTAGTGATAACGATAAGAAAGAAATATTAAGTAAAATTAAAAACTATTATACTAATATAAAACAAAATATAAATGAATTAACTAAACCATTAGCGGTATAATATATAAATAATGTCAAATTTAAAATAAAATAAAAATTATTCTTGATTATTTGGTATAATTAATATAGGAGAGTGATTAAATGACTTTATATATGGCTTGTGATCATTTAGGAGTAGATTTAAAAAAAGATTTAATTAAACATTTAAGTAACAACGGAATTAATGTTGAAGAAATAGGAATGGAAAATAGTGAGTTAGATGATTATCCTGATTTTGCATTTAAGTTGGGAGATTTAGTTAGTAGAACACCAGGGGCTTTAGGCATTCTTATTTGTGGTAATGGGGTAGGTATGAGTATTGCGGCGAATAAAGTAAAAGGTATTAGATGTGTAAGAGCCACGAGTACAGATGATGCTTTTAAAGGTAAAAACCATAATGGCTGCAATGTTTTAGCCATTGGAGCCAATTTAGGACTACCTTTAGCTAAAGAAATAGTTGATACTTTTATTTCGACTAAACCAGCAGACATTGATCGTTACTTAAAAAGAGTTAGTAAAATCATAGATTATGAAAATGGAGAATATAATGAACTATAGAATATATTTCTATGCTATATTTTTATTCTTAAGTATCTTTATCTTTTCGGGAGTAAATTTTGAAAAGATAATGAAGAAAAATAAAGTAGTAGAGGCTAAACTACTTATTATGGCTTTGAGTATAGCGATGTCTTATTTACTCACAAATTTTGTTTTAGATTTTTTAAATTTATAAAGGAGAAAAATTATGCAAAATAAAATTTTACTAATAGTAGTAATAATTTTAAGTTTTGTATTGGTATATGTAAGTAGTAGAGAAGTTACTACTTTTTTTAATACGGAAGCTAGTAAAAAGATTGTAGTTAAAGATAAAAATAATTTACTTAAAACTTTAAATATTGAAGATTACATTGTGGGAGTTGTGGCCGCTGAAATGCCGGCATCTTTTAATGAAGAAGCTTTGAAGGCTCAAGCCGTCGCGTCCAGAACTTATGCTATCTATAAAATCAATACTAGTACGGGTGATTTTGATGTAGTAACAGACGTTTCTAACCAAAGTTATATTACTGTTGATGAAATGAAAACTAAATGGGGAAGTGATTTTAATAAGTATTATGATAAAGTAAAATTAGCTGTCGATAATACCAAAGGAGAAGTTATGACTTACGATGGTGAAGTAATCGAAGCTTACTACTTTGCCATGAGTAATGGGTATACCGAAAAAAGTAGTTTAGTCTTTGCCAGTGACAGAGATTATTTACAAAGTGTGGAATCAAATTATGAAAGTGATTTAAAAAATTTTGAGGTAACTAAAGAATTTACAAAGAATGAAATATGTACGAAATTAAATATTAGTTGTGATAATATAAATATTGCAAATATTGAAAGAAGTGAAACGGGAAGAGTAAATAAGATTACGATAAATGGCGTTACTTTTAAGGGAACCGAGGTTAGAAAAAAATTAGATTTACGAAGTACGGATTTTACAATTACAAATGATAATGATAAGTATTTGATAACTACGAAAGGCTATGGTCATGGGGTTGGCATGAGTCAGTATGGAGCTAATGGTATGGCCAGTGAGGGATATAATTATCAAGATATTTTAAAATATTATTATCAAAATATTGAATTTTCCACTATTTAAAGTATAAGAATTAAAAAAACCGTTCATACTTTAAGTAGGAAGGTGGAAAATGAAAAGAAGAAAATTAAAAAGTTTTGTCTTACCAACTTTATATTTACTAATAACAATCACTATTTTTGTAGGAGTAATCTTTATGGGAAGAGATATTGCCTTAACTAATAAAGATTATGATTATGGAACAGGAATACTTGATAACAATGATGATGTTCCTGTATTAGAAGAAGAAACTAATGTGGTAAGTGATATTACCAAACCAATTATGGATGGGGCTGCTGATATTAAAGTGCATTATTATAGCAAGGATGAAAGTGAAGAATTACAACAAAATAGTCTAATTTATTTTGAAAATACTTATTTACCTAATACGGGTATTTTATATGCTAGTGATGAAGTCTTTGATGTAAGAAGCATCTATAATGGTAAAGTAACCGATATTATTGAAGATGAATTTTTTGGTAAATGTATTGTTATAGAACACCAAAATAATTTAAAATCTTATTATTATGGACTTGATAATATAAGTGTTAAAAAAGATGAGGAAATAACAACGGAAACTATCCTTGGTAGTGCCAAAAATAATGAAATCGAAAGTGATAAAAAAACATTCTTACTTGAAGTATATCATAATAATAAATTAGTAAATCCGGAAAGTGTTATAGGTAGTAAAATAACTGATTATAATGAAAATTAATTCCTTTTAGGAATTTTTTAAATGAATATGCTGGAAAACATTTTATATTTAGATGATTATATTAACTTATATAATACCAAAAAAGATTTACTAATTAAAAGTATTCCTTATAAAGGTACTTTAAAGTATGGTCATATTATTGATCATATTAAATTTATTAAAAAATATAGTAAAATAATTAAAGATAATAAACTTAATAAAAATTTCTTTGGTAGTAATATCTTAGTTATTATAAATGATAGTTATACCAAAGAAGATAAAAGAATTATTAAAGAATCTTTAGAAGTTTTAAATTATAAAAAGATTACTTTTAAAAATGAAATAGATTATTTCAAATTAAAGAAAAATGATATTTTAATTAGAAGTAACTATAGTTATCTTGGAATTACTTATTTGGGTGGTATGGGTAAGATAAAAGTTTTAAATTTAGATTATGATAATTTTACGAAAGAGTTTATAAGGGATATCTTAAAGAAATTTAAGAATAAAAAGTTTTATATATATGGTAAAAACTATTTAGAAGTAATAGATTTACTAGAAGAATTAAATATTAATTACTACTATTATGCGGATAGTGAAAATTTAATTATCGCTAAAACTATCCTTAAGTAAATATATGTCAAGTATGAAAAAAGGTCTAAAAAGGCCTTGAAAGATTTTCATATTTTGATATTATTAGATAGTCTCGTATAAAAAATATGTCGAATTTTGTCGCACGATTTTTCTTGCAGGAGGAGTATTCTTATGGAATAATGAAATTGTGAAGAAAAGAGGTGGACCGATGTACGGAAAAGTAAAATGGTTTAATAACGAAAAAGGTTACGGATTTATTGAGTATGAAAACTTAGATGATATTTTTGTTCATTATTCAGCTATTATCAAAGATGGTTATAAGACTTTAAATGAAGGAGCCCTTGTTAACTTTAAATTAGTAGAAACTCCAAAAGGCTTACAAGCCATTGAAGTTGAAGAACAACAAAAAACTATTGCTTAATAGTTTTTTCTTTTAAAGAATAGTAATTTTAACTAACTTATGATAAAATTAAGTTAGGAGAGTGATAAACATGAAATATACTATTAGAGGGGACAAATTAACAGTAACAAAATCTATCAAAGATTATATTACCGAAAAATTAGATAGATTAAATAAGTATTATGAGAATGCCGACAATATTGATTGCAAAGTCTTAATTAGAAGTAAGAATAATTTACAAACTATTGAAGTAACTATACCATTAAATAAGTTTATTTTAAGAGCCGAAGTATCTGATAAAGATTTATATGCCTCAATTGATTTGGTAGTGGATAAATTAGAAGGTCAAATAAGAAAAAATAAAACAAGACTTAAGAAAAGATATACGAGTAATGAAATACCCGAAATGAGTTTTGATTTTGATAGTGAGCCAGAAGAAGAGTTAGATATCATAAAAAGAAAAGATATTGATACGAAACCAATGGATGAAGAAGAAGCTATCTTACAAATGAATCTTTTAAATCACGATTTCTTTGTTTTTAAGAATACAGATGAAGAATGTGTATCAGTTATTTATAAAAGAAAAGATAATAAATACGGAATTATTAATGTTAAATAAAAAAGTCTACCGCGTGGTAGATTTTTATTTTTTAAATGGTAGGCAAGGTATTTTTTGTTCTTCTTCTTTTGGTTGTAAGTCTCTTTTTATGTGTCCGACATAAATCATTTCTAATTCTTCTTTAGAAGAAACCTTAGCATTTATTAAAAGATTTCTTATAGAATCTTCATATTCTACTAATTCATTAGAATATTCTTTTAATTTAATAATATATAAATATGTTTCATAAGCAATGTTAAATTCTTTATAAGATACTTTATCTTTCTTTAAAGTAATTAAAACTTGATTAGCTAAAATTTCAATATTATTAATTAGTTCTTTCATTATCTCACCTCGGTTTGTTATTATAACATGGGATAATTTTTAAGTAAAGATGATTTATAATGCGTTATTTAGATTTTTTTGATATAATTATCCTTATATTTAAGAGGTGTAGAATGAAGAAGTTTAATAATTTTCTAATAATACTTATTAGTGTAGTATCTTTAATATTTATGGGATATTTTATTTATAATAATATCTATGATAGAGTAATTGCTAGTGCTTCAATGCTACTTGTTTTATGTTTTCCAAAAATAATAGGGAATATATTTAGACTTAAGATAAGTCCTAAAGGGGAACTGATTTATATTATTTTTATTTTCTTGGTTCAATTTTTAGGAAGTGTTTTAAGTTTTTATGATATGTTTTGGTGGTATGATGTTTTAGCCCATTTTGCATCCGGTATTCTTACAAGTATTCTGGGAATTGAAGTTTTAAACTGGTTCAAAGTTTATAAAAGAGAAAATATGTGGTTTAATGTTTTATTTATCATTTGTTTTAGTTTAATGGCATCATCTCTTTGGGAATTTGTGGAGTTTGGGGCCGATATAATATTAAAGATGGATGTGCAACATCATTTAACTACTGGGGTCTTTGATACAATGGAAGATATGCTTGTGGCCTTCCTTGGCAGCATAATAGTGGGCATTTGGTATATAATAAAGTTAAAAACAAAAAAACCTTGTTAGGTTTTTAGATTATATTATTTATTTTTTTAAATTTTTTTGCGGATTATTAATGTAGTCATTTAAAATTTCCATTGCTTTATTTGCGGTGATTGTTTTTTCTTCCCAATAATCCTTAATACTTATAAATTCTACAGTACCAACATCAGGTAAACGATAATTTTGGTTATCTTTTATGTCATAGATATAAGGAATTTCTTCTTTAACACCCATGAAAGAAACTTGATAACCTATATGGTATTCTACCTCGCCAGTTAAATCATTAATAAATTTAAAGATACCTAAATCTTCTTTTATGTAGTCATTTTCTTGTTTTTTTCCAAATAGATTATAATTATAGGTATAGAAGGTAGTAGGATATTGATAATTGTTATCAAGATAATTATCTACTTTTTCGCCATTATTTAAAAAATCATAAGTTTCATTATTAAATGTATCTAAAGATATAATTTTTTGACATGGAATTATAGCATAACTACTAACTATCTCTTTTTTATCAAATTTTGGTGTATCATCACAATAAATTCTGATAAATTCTTGTTCATTTTTATCATTTAAATCATAAATCAAATGTGGTTCTTTAAGATAATATAATTTTGGTAAGCCATTTTTATATACAATATAATATTTTTCTGTATCATATATTTGGTCTTCCAAACTTTGAGATGGTGAAGATTTTTCATAATTAGCTGCCAATTTTTGATAGTCAACTTCATCTTCACTTATAAAGACATCTTCCTTACCTAAAGAGTCCTCTGTTTCTGATGTTATTTTTTTTACATCATCATTTTTGGACAATTTTACCTTTTTGTTGTTAGAATCTAATTTATTTAGTGTAAATATAGCTCCTGATAAAATAGCTGTCGTTAAAATTAATAAAGTGATTATTTCATTTAATTTAGATTTTTGTTGGTTGTCCATTTCTATTTTCCCCTTTCTTTGTTGGTATATTATAGCACTATAATTCAATAAGTCAACTAAATTTATTTGTTCATTTAATAAAATTTGCTGATTTAATTTTATTTTCTAGGAAGTCGTGTTATAATAAAAGGCGAGGTGGATTATGGGACTATTAAAAAGACTATTAAATAGTGAGTATAAAGAATTAAAAAGGTTTGAAGGCATTGCCGATAAAATTGTGGCTTTAGATGAAGATATGCAAAAATTAAAGGATGCCGATTTTAAAAAGAAAACAGAAGAATTTAAAGAAAGATTAGCTAAAGGTGAAACTTTAGATGATATCTTAGTGGAAGCATTTGCTTTAGCAAGAGAAGCCGCTTATAGAACGATTGGAGAGAAAGCGTTCTATGTTCAACTTCTAGGAGGACTTGCTATCCATTATGGTAATATAGCCGAGATGAAAACTGGTGAAGGTAAAACCTTAACCACTATCTTGCCTGCATATGTTAATGCTTTAACAGGTAAAGGTGTTCATGTTGTTACAACCAATGAATACTTATCAACTCGTAATGCGGAATGGATGAGACCGGTTTATGATTTACTAGGGGTAACTGTAGGTATCAACTTAAGAGAAATGAGCCCAAAAGAAAAACAAGATGCTTATAATTGTGATATTTTATATTCCACTAATAATGAAATTGGTTTTGACTACTTAAGAGATAATATGGTCGTAAGAAGTGAAGATAGAGTCCAAAGACCACTTAACTTCTGTATTATCGATGAAGTTGACTCTATTTTAATTGATGAAGCGAGAACTCCGCTTATTATAAGTGGGGGTAGAATGAACTCTAAAAATCTTTATGTGGAAGCTGATAGAGCCGTTAAAAGATTAAAAGAGGAAGAAGATTATGATATTGATGTTAAAACTAAAAATGTTAGTTTAACTGCCGAAGGTAGTAAAAAAATTGAAAGTTATTTCAATTTAAAAAATCTATATGATTTAGATAATACGGCTTTAGTACACCATTTAAATCAAGCTTTAAAAGCCAATTATGGGTTTAAAAAAGATGTTGATTATGTAGTGCAAGATGATGCAGTTATTATCGTTGACCAATTTACCGGTCGTTTAATGTTTGGGCGACAATTTAGTGATGGCTTACATCAAGCCATTGAAGCAAAAGAAAATGTAACTATTAATGAAGAAACTAAAACAATGGCGACGATTACGTTCCAAAACTTATTTAGAATGTATAAAAAATTGGCTGGTATGACAGGTACTGCTAAAACCGAAGAAGAAGAATTTAGAAATATCTATAACATGTATGTTATTGAAATACCAACAAATAAAGAAGTTATTAGAGAAGATTATGCTGATTTAGTATACGCTACTAGTAAAGGTAAATATAATGCGATTATTAATTATGTTAAAGAAATACATGCCACTGGTGAACCAATTTTGATTGGTACTATCTCTGTTGAGGCCAATGAATATTTAAGTAGTTTACTTAAAAAAGCGGGATTAAAACATGAAGTCTTAAATGCCAAAAACCATGAAAGAGAAGCGGAAATTATTGCGAAAGCCGGAGAAAAAGGGGCGATTACCTTAGCAACCAATATGGCTGGTCGTGGTACCGATATTAAGTTAGGTGAAGGCGTTAAGGAACTTGGAGGCCTTTGTGTAATTGGTACGGAAAGACATGAGTCCCGTCGTATTGATAACCAATTAAGAGGTCGTGCCGGTCGTCAAGGAGATCCAGGTAAAAGTCAATTCTTTGTTTCTTTTGAAGATGACTTAATGCGAAGATTTGGTACGGAAAGTATAAGAAATATGCTCGCAAGACTTGGTATTGAAGAAATGCAAGCTATTCGTTCTAAAGCCTTAACTAAGAGTATTGAAACCGCTCAAAAGAAGGTTGAAGGTAATAACTACGATATTCGTAAGACTTTACTTGATTATGATAATGTTTTAAATGAACAAAGAGAAATTATTTATAATAGAAGAAATGAAATCTTAGATAGTGATAGTATTCACGAAAATATTCTTGGGGTATTTAAAAATACCATTACTAATTTAATTGAAAGTCATTATTCTAAAGATGGTAGTATTAGTGAAGATGACAAAAAAGAATTAGTTGAATATGTTAATGCTAACTATCTTAAAAATGATGCTTTAAAATTAAAAGATGTTAAAGATTTAAATGATGAAGAATTAAGAGAAAAAATTTATAAATTAATTATTTCTGATTATGAAAAGAAAATGATTGATACGCCAGTTATGAATGAATTTGAAAAAGCGATATCTTTAAGAATAATTGATTCTAACTGGGTAGATCATATGAGTGCCATGGAACATTTAAAAGAAGGAATTTCTCTAAGAGGATATGGTCAAACAAATCCAATCCAAGCCTATACGATGGAAGGATTTGAAATGTTTGATAGTCTTCTTGTTAAGATTGAAGATTTAACGGCGCAATTCTTACTTAAAGCCGAAGTTCGTCAAAATAGTGAAAGAAAACAAACTTTAAAAGGAGTTGCTAATGACGGTAAAGAAACAGTTAAAAGTGCTCCCAAAAGAGTTACTAAAGTAGGAAGAAATGATCCATGTCCATGTGGTAGTGGTAAGAAATATAAAAATTGTTGTGGCAAATAAACTCGCAAACCCTTATAAAATAAGGGAAAAACGAGTTTTTTCTTGTTCCAATTTTTAGGTATTTTTTAATAGAAAATAGCGATTAGATAAGTTTTAGATAAGTTTTTAAATTTTATTAGCATATGAAAAAATATTAAATTTATTATGAAAAAAAGATATTGTTCAATAATAGTGAAGCTAAAGGAGGTATAATATGAATATTGAAATTGCTAATTCTTTATCTGGATATATTGAAACATTATATATATTAAATCAAAAATTGATAAAGTTATGTGGCACTAATGTATCTATTAAGTATGAATCTAGTCATAAGGAGATATTGGATATACTACAAGATATTCCTAGATTAGTTCCTTATTCAATCACTAATGGTGTTTTAAAATGTATAAATTCAGATGGACTATTAGAATATAGAGAAAATATTTCTTATCTATATTTTGATTATAATAAAATACTAGAAAACAATTATGAAATATTAGATAAAATAAGAAAGATTAGAAATAAATATGAACATAAAATGCATGAAATAAAAAGAACTTTTTCTGCAAGTGGAAAATATTGTTATTTTGAGTTTAATTTTAAGATTAAACATGAAACTATTAAAATTGAAGCAAATGAATTAATTAATTTGCTAAAACAGATAAATATATTATTTGCCAAGCTCATAAAAGATATAAAAAATTGCATTTCAGATGAAGATAAGATTAATTATCCGTATTATAATAGAATTACAAGATTTAACTTTGAAGACTTTAATAAAATTTATGATAGCAAATTACTTTGGATTGTTGGAAACTGTATGATAGATTTTTAAGTATTTATGATATAATAAATAACAAAAGTAGGTGATTTAATGGGATTATTTGATTCAATATATTTGAAAAAATATAAATCTTTAATGAAGCAGATAAATGAATTGAACGAAAAAAATGTAAAAGGATACGACACCTTTAAAGAATATGTTTTATCTGACAAAATTATGATGTCATATTTCAGACAATTAAAAGAGCTAGAAAAAAAATATTCGAAATTACATGTTGATAGTTTTGAAACTTTTCAAAAAAGAATTTATGAGCAATTAAATGATACATATTATAAAAAATTAAAAGAAATTAATAGGATTGAAGATAAAGATGACAGAGAGAAAAAAATACAAGAATTAAAACAAAATATTAAAGATTCATATGGTCATTGTTGCGATCCACAACTAAATATTATCCTTAACGATATAAATAGTAAAATTAATAATGATGAAAATCAAAAGGGGAATAAAACTAAAATAATAGACATTTCAAACAACAATAGTCAAAGAAAATTAAAATATTTTGATGAAGAATATTATGATTATATTAGAAATTGTGCATTCAATTTAAAGGAAGCAAAAGAAAGCTTAAGTAATAATGCTTGCATAAGTTGTGGTTGTATTTTAGACAAACAAATAAAAGTAAATAGAAAATGTCCAAATTGTAATAACAAGATCTATATTAGAACTGATATGTACAGTAAAGAAAAATTAGAATTAAGTGACAAAACATTAAAAGATTTTGAAGACTATGATAAAAAAATAAGAGAAATATTATTTTTTGAAAGAATAATGAAAAAGAACGAATTTGTATATAGCGAATATATGACAGATTTTGAGAAAATTAAATATAAAAGTGTTAGTGTTAGGGATATTATGTGGCAATTTGCAAATAAAGTAGCTTCAGATCTTGATAACACAGGATATAAGATTTTTATTATAGCCTCTAAAAGAAACAAAACCGATAGAGTATTAGAAAATTTTAATGCTATAAGATGCTTACAACTAGCAATTCAACAATATGTAACGATGTATGAGATAGCTAATTATGAGAATAAAAGTGATATTGCTTTAGATTTGCTAACTCAAATTGTTTATAGAGATGTTCAAGTTGTTGAATTAGATAAAGAAGGGGATAGTTTTAGAAAATTTACAATGGATGATTATATATCCCAAATTCATTCAGGTCTTGTATTAGAATTTTTAGATAAGAATCAATATACAATAGAAGATTTTAAAAAAATTTTTTTAGATACAAGGCACCCATTTATTCTTGCTAGATTATCAAATGAAGAAACATGGAAATATATTGAAGTTGCATTAAAAAGACAACTAAAGTGGAATAACCATAATAATTAGAATTTTTTAGATAAGTTATTAGATAAGTTTAAACTTTATTGTAAGAAAATAAACATTACTTTATTGCAATTTAAACATAATATATTAAAATGTTTAGATAAAAAAGCCCAATTTAAAAGGAAAAAATTACTTGGTTGTTTTAATTAATCACCTTGTGGGAGTGGTAAAAAGTATAAAAACTGTTGTGGAAAGTAGGCTTGAATCCCTTATAAATAAAGGAATTTATATCAAATACAAAATACAAAATATAAAAATTACTAAAGAAGCAGGAAAATAATGAATTTTGTTTGCAAATTGTTTGCAAAAAAATTAAAAAAACTAAAAAATCATTTGAAATTAAAAAATGTTAACGAATAAATTATGTTAACATTTTTTAATTTTTAGGAAAAAAGCAAAAAGTATGTTCCTTTTAACATACATATATGATATAATGTATGTAGAAAGGAACAAAAGAAAATGAATAAAGAAGATATTATATTAAATTTA
>CANRGQ010000002.1 GCA_947630195.1 uncultured Bacilli bacterium | reverse complement strand
ACATATTTTAAAAACTCAAGGTTTTGTTACAAGAGATGCACGAGTTAAAGAACGTAAGAAATATGGTTTAAAGAAAGCTCGTCGTGCTCCACAATTCTCAAAACGTTAAGATTATATTTCAATGTGTTTCAAAAGGCCTGAATATTCGGGCTTTTTTGCTGTCTAAATTAAAACATTTTATTGAAATATTAGCCTTATTCTATTATAATTAAACATATGAAAGAAGGCAAATTATGAAATTAAAAGGAAGTTATTTTTATACTTTAAGAGAAGATGCCAAAGATGAAGAAAGTAGAAGTGGAAATTTACTTGTTCGTTCCGGAATGATTAAAAAAGTTGGCGCCGGAATTTATATGTATTTGCCGATGGGGTTAAGAGTTTTAGAAAATATTAAAAAGATAATTAAAGAAGAAATGGATAAAGCAGGAGCAGAAGAGGTTTTAATGCCTAGTTTAATCCCTTTAGAATATTATGAGAAATGTGGAAGAGTAGCATCCTTAGGGGATAGTATGTTTAAAATGGAAGATAGATATGGTAAGCCTTATGCTTTAGGTCCTACGCATGAAGAGTTATTTACTATTGCGGCTTCTTCTGTTATTAATAGTTATAAGGATTTACCATTTACAATTTATCAACAAGCCGATAAATTTAGAGATGAACCAAGACCAAGATATGGACTTATCAGAGTAAGAGAATTTATTATGAAAGATGCTTATTCTTTTGATAAAGATGAAGAAGGATTAGATAAATCTTATTTAAATATGCGTAATGCTTATAATAATATTTATGATAGACTGGGAATTGACTATAAAATAGTTAAAGCTGATACGGGTGTTATGGGTGGTTCTTTATCCGAAGAATACCAAGCCGTTACGGATATTGGCGAAGATGTTTTAGTTTTATGTGATAATTGTGATTATGCTTCTAACTTAGAAGTATCCGAAGTTGTAAGTAATGAGGAAAATAAAGAAGAAGATAAAAAATTAGAATTAGTGGAAACTAAAAATAAAGAAACTATTGAAGAAGTATGCGAATACTTAAATTTAGATATTAAAAAATCTGTTAAAGCTTTACTTATGAAAGCTGATGAGGAATTAGTAATCTTCTTTGTAAGAGGAGATAGAGAATTAAATTTAGTTAAAGCTTCTAAACTACTTGGGGTATCCGAAATAAATTTTGCGGATGATGAGTTAATTGCAACTTCCAATGCCGTACCAGGTTATACAGGCCCAATTGATTTGAAGGCAAAGATAGTTATTGACAAAGAAATACTTACAATGCATAACTTCTGTTGTGGAGCTAATAAAGAAGGATATCATTATCTAAATGTGAATGTAAAAGATTTTAAATATGATATTGTAGGAGATATCGTAAGTGTTAAAGAAGGCGATACTTGTCCTGTATGTGGGGGTAAACTATATTTCAAAAAAGGTATTGAAATTGGCAATATCTTTAAATTAGGAACGAAGTATTCGGAGAAATTAAATTTAACTTATTTAGATGAATGTAATAAATCGCATCCAGTAGTTATGGGTTGTTATGGAATTGGTCCAGGTCGAGTAATGGCGGCTTTAATTGAACAAAATAATGATGAACATGGAATGATTTTACCTGTAAATGTAGCCCCTTATCAAGTATGTATTGTCTTAATTGATAATAAAAATGAAAGACAAGTAGAATGGGCAAATAAAATCTATGCTAGTTTAAAAAATTTAGGAATAGAGGTCTTACTAGATGATAGAGATGAAAGACCAGGCGTTAAATTTAAAGATATGGATTTAATAGGTATCCCATTAAGAATAACTATTGGTAAAAAAATAGAGGAAGAACTTGTGGAAGTTAAAAAAAGATGTGAAGAAGTCTCAACTGATATGAATGCCATTGATGTTATTGATTATGTTAATAATTATATAAAAGAAAACCAAAAATAAAGAATTAAATTTCTTTATTTTTTTAAGATATTTGCTCTAAACTAAAATTTGTAATATAAATATTATCATTAGTCATATATTTAACAATATATTTATTTTTTTCTTTAACTATTAAGATACCTTCAGTTTTGTTATGATAATTCTTTCTAAGTTTATCATCTATAAGTTTCATATAGAAATCAATTTGCCCTATATCACTTGGTTTAAATTCTCTATTTTTAACTTCCACAACAACGTAGGCATTAATTTCGACATTAAAGAAAAGTAAATCTATTTTATAAGTTTTATTATCAAGGGTTATTTTGTATTCATGACCAGCAAGAGTAAAGCCCGTACCTAATTCTAAAAATTTATTTTCGAGTAAATTAATTAATTCTTTATGAATTATCTTTTCATTTAAGTTAGAAATATTTTTATTAGTTTCTAGTATTATTGGATCTTTAATCATATCCCTAATTGATATTGGTAAATTCTTGTTATTATCAATTAACTTTATATTATTTTTATCAGCATAAGATAATCTATCAAAAGATTTATTTTTTATTTCTTTTCTTAATTCTCTTTTTGATAAATTATTCAAGATAACCTGATTAATATAATAATTTCTCTCATTTTCATTTTTTATTGATAAAAGTTCCATAATATGTGACCATGATAATTTGGCCACCACTGGCGGCCAAATTGGAAATGTTTGATAAAATTGGCGCATTTTTCTTAAATTTCTAGCACTATAACCATTTCCATAAATTAATGAAAACTCTTTCGACCATTCGTTGATTAATTTATTTCCATATTTAGCTCTTTGCTCTCCACCTTGGGCTTCAACTAGAAGTTTCCCAATTTTCCATTTAGATAATAATTCCTCTCTATTATTTTGTCTTTCTCTTACCTTTTTATTTACTTCATAATTTTCAATAATTTTGGTTATTTCATTATAAAATTTTCTTTGCATTATAAATCTCCGTTCAAAAACAAGAAGATATTATAACAGATGAAATATAAAAAATTTGTCGAACGATGTCAGGGAAATAAAATAATTGAACAAAATGTCCAATTATTTGTTTTTCTTTAACTGAATATGATGCGTAATAATAAGTTGTAAACGATAAGGAATAAATCTTATCCCAAATAAAGCTAATTTCATTTTTAAAGTCGGAATAATAAGCATTTTTCTTTTAAACATTTTATCTATAGCAAGTTTAGCGACATATTCACTACTAACACCTTTAACCAAAAATTTACCTTTAGCAACTTTATTAAATTCCGTATTAACCGGACCGGGACATAAACAAGAAATACTAACATTTGCTTTTTGGCATCTTAATTCTTCATTTATGGCCATGGTAAGTTTAGCTAAATAGTTTTTCGTAGCATAATATGTACTTAGATTAGGCCCTGCCATAAAACCAGCAGAAGAAGCCACATTTAAAATATAACCTTTATCTTTTGTAAGGAAATCTTTTAAAAATAATTTCGTTAAAATATGCGGAGCTTTAATATTAACATTAATCATTTCCAGTTCCCTATCTAAATTAGTTTCATTGAAGTCTCCGAATAAACCAAAACCAGCATTATTAATTAAAATATCAATATTTTCCTTTTTAACTTTATCATATAATTTATAAACATCTTCTTCTTTATTTAAATCTAAAGAAATAATTTTCGGTTTCTTATGCAATTCTTTTTGAATCTTTTTTAGTCTTTCTTCTCTTCTTCCGGTTAAGATTAAATCTATTCCTAGAGTATCTAAGTATCTAGCCATATCAAGACCAATACCGGAAGTAGCTCCAGTTATAAGGGCTTTCATAGTTTCATTTCTCCTTTTAATTCAAATAATATATCTCTAAGTTCCATAGCTCTTTCAAAGTCTAAGGCTTTAGCAGCTTCTCTCATTTCTTCTTCAATTCTTTGAATAGCATTAATAGCATCTTTCTTACTCATTTTCTTCTTTTTATCTGGTGTTTCAATATTATTTGAAATTACTTCTTTAATTTCTTTAATAATTGTTTTAGGAGTTATACCATGCTCTTTATTATATTCTTCTTGAACTTTTCTTCTTCTTTCGGTTTCCGTAATCGCAATATTCATAGCTTCACTTATGGTATCCGCATACATAATAACTTTTCCGTTTTCGTTTCTTGCGCATCTTCCAATTGTTTGAATTAAACTGCGGTCACTTCTTAAGAAACCTTGTTTATCGGCATCAAGGATACATATTAGACTAACTTCAGGTATATCGATACCTTCCCGTAATAAGTTAATTCCAACTACAACATCATAAATACCCATTCTTAAATCATGAATAATTTTTAATCTTTCTAAAGTTTTTATTTCATTATGAAGATAAGCTACTTTGATATTCATTTCTTTTAAGTAGTTCGTTAATTCTTCACTCATTCTAATGGTTAAAGTGGTAATTAAAACTCTTTCATTAACGGCTTTTCTTTTATTAATTTCCCCGATAATATCATCAATTTGCCCTTTGGTTTCTCTGACTTCAATAATTGGGTCTAAAAGACCTGTTGGTCTAATGATTTGTTCCACTACCTCATGATTAACTTTTTCCAGTTCATAATCACCAGGAGTAGCTGATACATAAATAGCATTTTTAATTTTACTTTCAAATTCCGGAAATTTAAGTGGTCTATTATCAAGGGCACTTGGAAGACGAAAGCCATAATCCACTAGGGTTTGTTTCCGCATTCTGTCTCCATTATACATTCCTCTTACTTGGGGAATGGTTACATGCGATTCATCAATAACCATTAAAAAATCATCCGGCATAAAGTCAATTAAGCAGGTTGGAGTTACGCCTTCTCCTCTTAAGGCAAGGTGTCTTGAATAGTTTTCCACGCCATTACAATAACCTGTTTCTCTTAACATTTCTAAATCATAATTAACTCTTTCTCTTAGTCTTTGTTCTTCAATAAATTTACCGTTTTCATGAAAATATTTTAGTCTTTCTTCTTTTTCTTTTTCAATTCTTCTAATGGCTTCTTCTAATTTTTCAGGACTAGTTACAAAGTGGGATGCCGGAGATATCGCAATTGATTTTTTACTTTCTTTAACAACACCGGTTAATGGATCAAATACCGTTATAGCATCCACCACATCATCAAATAATTCAATTCTAATCCCTGACTCTTTTTCATTGACCGGAACGATATCAATAGAATTACCTCTTACTCTAAAGGTCCCCCGGTGGAAATCTAAATCACTTCGCTCATAAGTCATATCGACAAGTTTTGTAATAATGGTATTGCGGTTGATAGTATCTCCAAGATTTAAAACTAGCATATTTTTTTCGTATTCATCTTTTTCCCCAATACCATAAATACAAGAAACTGAGGCTACGACAATTACATCCCGATGGTTAATTAAAGCACTAGTGGCTCTATGTCTAAGTTCATCTATTTCATCATTAATGGAGGCGTCTTTTTCAATATAAGTATCACTTGAAGGCACATAGGCTTCGGGTTGATAATAGTCATAGTAAGAGACAAAATATTCCACATGATTATTAGGAAATAACTCTTTAAACTCGGAATAAAGTTGTCCCGCTAAAGTTTTATTATGCGCTAAAACTAAAGTAGGTTTATTTACTTCTTTTATGACATTCGCAATCGTAAAAGTTTTACCAGTACCAGTGGCTCCGAGTAAAACTTGATGTTTTTTGTTTTCTTTGATGCCTTCAACGAGTTCTTTAATAGCTTCCGGTTGGTCCCCACTAGGTTTATATTTCGATACAAGTTCAAACATAAATAACACCTTCTTTAACGCTTTTTAAACATTTATATTATACAACAAAAACTGTCTTTTATATATATTTCGTAATAATTAATAAAAAATTTCAAAAAAACGAGGCTATTTGCATAGCCTCAAAGAATAAAAAGGGGTTGACTAGTGTGATACTAGCACCAAAACGGATTTTTCCGAATTGGTACTTGCTATCTTAATCGATTTATGGCAATTTGTCAATCTTTTTTTACACTTTTTTACACAAAAATTTTTAATTTATTTTCATTAATTTTAAATTGAATAAAAAGGCATTTAATTGTATAATGAAAATGAAAGGAGATTATCTTATGTATTATTATCCAGGATATGAAGAAACAGTTACTTCGACACCATCTATTCCTTCTATAGGAGTTTGGGGCATTGTGGCTTTAGTAATAGCCATAATCGGAGGAATTGTTTTATATTATTTATTTGTTAATACTAACAAAAAAGTAAATAATAAGTTCTTAGATGCTTGTAAAAACTTCTTATCATTTAAGAAAATGTTAATTGAAGATTTACTAAAAATTATATATATTGTTTTAGCCATTTTTATTACTTTAATTTCATTTGAATTAATTACAACTAGTTTCTTTGGCTTTATCTTTACATTAATTTTTGGTAACTTAGTTTTAAGAGTTGTCTTTGAAAGCATTTTAGTAAATATTATGATTTGGAAAAATACAACTGAGATTAATAAAAAAATTAAATAATAAATAATAATGAAAAATTGGGGTTTTCTCAATTTTTTAATTGCTGTAAAATACATTTAATTGTATAATTAAATTAGAGGTGAATTAAATGAAAAAATATAGAACATCAATTTTTAGTTCCATAGTATTTTTAATTGTGGGTATTATGTTATTTATTAAACCTGATGCCGTTATTAAATTTGTATCTTATTTATTTGGAGGTATAATGCTTGCTATTGGAGCTTATAGAACATTAAGTTATTATGTTCAAAATAAAAGAACACAAGTAGTTAACCGTAATGAACTAGCATTTGGCATTACGGCAATGGTTTTAGGTATCCTTTTAATATTCCTAGCAAGTACCATTGAGTTCTTACTAAGAATTATTGTGGGTATTTGGGTAATTGGAGCTGGTCTTGGTAAGATTATGCAAACATTCTATACTAATGATCGAGGAACAAGATTTTATACCCTTCTTGTTTTAGGAGTTATCTTAATAGGAATTGGTTTATATACTATATTAGTATCTAACATGCCACTTGCTATTATGGGCTTATTTATGATTATCTATGCTTTAATTGATTTAGTAAGTTATGGCATATTAGGTTATGAAGAAGATAAGTTCCAAAAAGAAGTAAATGAAGCAATTGATACGGCATCTGATATAATTGAAGGCGAAGTTAGCGAAATAAAAGAAGATATCGAAGATTTCGAAAAAACTAAGAGTAAAAAAAGTAAAAAGAGTAGTACTAAAAAGAAAGAAAATAAATAGGCTGTAGTAATATGGCTTATTTTATTAAAGGTGAGAAATGTTAAAAAAGATATTAGTACCCAAGGTCTATTTGCCCATTATTTATTTGGGAATTGCTTTCTTAATTTATTTTATAATTAATAAGATAATTACGAAGGCCTTAAAAGTTAAGAGGAAAGTTAAAACCTCTAGTTTACATCAAAAAAGAGAAGCAACTATTGTTAATTTAATTAAAAGTATTGTCAAATACATTATAGCCATATTTACAATTTTAGCTATTTTAGGAGTTTATGGGATTGAAACAACGAGTATTATTGCATCTTTAGGTATAGCGGGAGCTATCATTGGTTTAGCGTTTCAAGATACCATTAAAAATTTATTATCGGGAATTGCCATAATCTTTGATAATCATTATATGCAAGGTGATGTGGTTACCATTAATGGTTTTAGAGGTGAAGTTATTGAGCTAGGACTTCAAACCACAAAGTTAAAATCCTACAGTGGTGAAGTTATGATTATTAATAATTCGCTTATTACAAGTGTTATTAATCATAGTATGTATAATAATTTACTTTATATTGAGTTTCCTGTTCAAAAAGAAGTATCTTTAAAAACCTTAGAAAGTATTTTACATAAAGTAAATAAAAAAATGCAAAATATTAAAGAAGTAACTAAAGATATGGAACTTTTAGGTATTGAAAGAATGGATGGAAATAAATATTATTATAAAGTATTAATTGAATGTGCACCGGAAAGTCAATTTAATATTAACCGAAAATTTATGGAATATTTAAAAGAAGGTTATGATAGTGAGGGTATTTCGGTACCAGGAGATTATTTAGAAGTAAAAAATAGAAAGGAATAAATTTATGGAAAAAGCAAAAGTATATTTTACAAAAGAATTAACTCCTGAGGCTGTCGTAAGAATGTATGAGGCTTTAGGAAGAAAATTAGAAGGAAAAGTAGCAGTTAAAGTTCATTCTGGTGAAAGAGGTAATCAAAATTATTTAAGACCAGAATTTATGAAACCAATGATTGAACACGTAAATGGAACAGTTGTGGAATGTAATACCGCTTATGATGGAGCCAGAGACACGACTGAAAAACATTTAGAATTAATGAAAGAACACGAATGGAGTAAATATTTTAATGTTGATATTATGGATAGTGAAGAAGACATTACTTTAGATATTCCAAATGGTAAGGTTATCAAGAAGAATTACGTTGGTAAGAATTTACTTAATTACGATTCAATGTTAGTTCTATCCCATTTTAAAGGACATCCTATGGGTGGCTTTGGTGGAGCTTTAAAACAATTATCAATTGGTATCGCATCTTCTAAAGGTAAGAGATATATTCATTGCCATGGTAAAGAAGGGGCTAGTTATGAAGATATGTTTACGGCCGACCAAATTAAATTCTTAGAATCTATGGCTGATGCCGCATCTTCTGTAGTTAATCATTTTAAAGATAATATTGTTTATATTAATGTAATGGCTAATATGTCAGTTGATTGTGATTGCTGTAATGTAGCAGAGGACCCTTGTATGAAGGATATTGGAATTTTGGCCTCAACAGATCCTGTAGCAATCGATGAAGCTTGTATTGATTTAGTTAAAAATTCTAATGACCCAGGTCGGGACCATTTAATGGAAAGAATTAATTCTAGACATGGACTACATACCATTGAGGCTGCGGAAGAACTTGGAATTGGCACTAGAGATTACGAACTTATTGAGATTTAAAAGTGAATTTAATTTCACTTTTTTTAGTTGTAATTATAATTAAGATAAACTATAATTAAAGAGAAATAATTTAATGGGTGATTTAAATGTTACTAGTTTTTATTATTGGAATAATTATTTTAATATTTTTAGATAGATTTAATGTTTATAAGAATAAATATTTAAAGACTTTTTTTCGTTATGTAATATATTCTTTAATTATATCTTCATTATTAGAAGTTACTATATTTAATTATCGGCATTATGAGTCTTTAATTTTTAAAGATGAGAAAGAACTTGTAAGTTATAATTTATTTGGAATTACTTGTGATAGTGTTTGTCATGTTACGGATAAAGAGAATGCTTATATTGAAATATTTAATATTGATAGAAAGATTCATAATTTATATTTAGATATTCAAAGTAAGGATAACTTATATTTAAAATATAAGATTGATTTTACGGATGAAGCCAATAAACTTTATGCTTATGGTGGTAGTAGATATTATGTTAATAATATCGAAGAAAGCCATTATATAAGAATGCATACTTCTGGTAAGAGTGAAGTTTTAAGATTAACTATTCTAGAGGATAATAATAACTTTACCATTAATGAAATTAAAATAAATAAAGAAGTACCAATGTTTATTAATAATTTAAGATTATTATTAACCTTTATTTTTAGTTTATTAATTTTTATTATTAATCCAAAAAGTATTTTATATGAATTAAAATTTGATTTTAAAAAGGTTAAAGTAATAACAGTGGTTATTATAAGTATCTTAGGTTTAGTGTTATGTTCGAATACATTGTTGTGCGCTAAAAGCTATAATGATAACGAAACTAGTCAATATTCGCAATATAAAAATTTAGCTAAAGCTTTAAGTAAAGGACACTTTTATTTAGATTTAAAAGTAAGTGATAAATTAAAAGAATTAGAAAATCCTTATGATATAAGTTATCGAGATAATTATTTAAAACCTTATAAAGATTATTATTGGGATTATGCTTATTATAATCAAAAATATTATTCTTATTTTGGGATTATTCCATGTCTACTTATTTATTTACCATTTAGATTAATTACCCATAGTGATTTACCTAATTATATAGCGATGTCTATTTCTTTAATATTCTTACTAATTGCGGTTTATAAATTTATGTATACGTTAATTAAAAAATACTTTCCGAAAACAAGTTTTATTTGGTATCAGTTACTAAGTTTATTTTTACTGGTGACATCGGGATTATTTGTTTTTAGTGCGGAACCAACATTCTATAATTTGCCAATTATTTTTGGGTTAAGTTTTTCTTATTTAGGACTGTCTTTTTGGTTTAAAAGTACCAATGATAAAAAATTAAATAAAAAATATTTAGCTTTAGGTAGTTTATGTATGGCTTTGGTAGCGGGTTGTCGTCCACAGTTACTCGTTGGGTCTTTCTTAGGACTACCAATATTCTGGGATTATGTCTTTAAAAAAAGAGAATTATTTTCGAAAAGTAGTCTAAAAGAAACTTTATGTTTATGTCTTCCTTTTGTCATTGTGGCTTTATTTATCATGTATTATAATTATGCGAGGTTTGGAAGTATCTTTGATTTTGGAGCTAATTATAATTTAACCACTAATGATATGACTAAAAGAGGATTTAGATTTGATAGAATATTCTTAGGATTATATTATTTCTTATTTGCCCCAGGAAGAATATCTTTAGTATTCCCATTTGTCATGAGTGATGAGGTTTTAACTTCTTATGTGGGAGTAACAATATTCGAGGATATGTATGGGGGATTCTTCTTTATTAATTTAATTACTTTGCTTGGGTTATGCTTTTTCAAATTTAAGAAAGTTATTAATAATAAAGTATTATATAATATTTGTTTAACTTTAATTATAAGTGCCTTACTTGTTGTTTTAGCGGATACCCAAATGGCGGGGATTTTACCAAGATATTTATCGGACTTTGGTTGGTTAATATCCTTGAGTACCATAATTGTTATCTTATCTCTAGTTAATAGTAGAAATTTCAAAATAGATTATAAAAAATTAATTGTTACCTTTATTGTGATTAGTTTAATCTTTAATTTCTTTACCATCTTCTTAGATAAAGAATCATTCAATAATAGTTTAATTAATCTAATATACTATAAGATGTATTATTTATTTATGTTTTGGTTATAATTAAAATTTAATAAATTGAGTGAAAGAGATTTCATTCTTTTTTTAATGTTATATTTTTAAAATTTACTCTATGAGATATTGACTTGTGGCATATTTTGAGATATTATTTAAATGTAAGGTAGAAGAATATTATTTTTATTTTGTAATTAACATTCGGTATTTACAACATTAGTATAAAAAGAAGATAAATAATTAATAATATAAAAGAGGTATGTATATGAAGAAAAAAATTAAAAGAATAGTTTTATATGTAGCAATAATTGCATTAGTAGTTTTAAATACCCAAATCGGGGGGGGGTTATTGTAACACCCTAATATCTTTAGCATTCATACCTAATAATTTAAAAGATAAACTTAATAATATAAAAGAAAAACTAACTAAAGGAGAACTAATATTAGGAATATCTGTATTAGTGGTTTTTGTTATGGTATTAATTAATGTGGTAATTAAAAATACCCATGCTTATTATAGTTATGATTCTGGAGCAGTTCCAATATTTACAGGTAAAGTTGGAAACTTTGTTAAACAAGAGTCCAAACCAGTATTAGATATGTTAAAAGAAACAGGGGGAGATACATTTGCGGGAGGAGGAGACCATACAACAGTAGTAGACGGATTATATAGATATAAAGGAACATATGAAGAAGTAACAAATAATTACATATGCCTAGGAGATGAAAATCCAGATGTATGTAAAACAAATACTGATAATATGTATCGCATAATCGGAGTAACCGACGGAAAAGAAGAAAGTACACTAGGATTAAAAGCAGGAATGTTAAAAGTAATAAAGGCCACACCATCAAATACAAGTCAAGCATGGTCGACAGATCAATTTTCAAATATAGATTGGGATAATGGAAGTAATACAGTGAGAACATACTTAAATAGTACATTTTATACAGGAAGTACAATAGATGCAAGAATAAAACCATATATAGCAGAAGTAAATTGGTGGAAAGGAGATAGAACAAACGCAACATCAAGTGGAGTAGAAGCAAAGCCAAAAACAAGTGGAAAATATCGAGTAGGATTAATGTATGCGGGAGATTATTACAATTCATGGACATATGCAAAAAATACTAATAGTTGGTTACATATAACACATGGATTAAGTAGTAGTTCAACATATAGTTATAGTAACGAATGGACCATGACTAGGTATGGCCAGAAGTACTTCGGCAGCTCTTACTATGAGTGGCTTGTGACCAATTCGAGCGACCGCTTGGGGGGACTCTTAGACAGTTCGAATGGCTTTGGGACCCTAAAGTATGCGGTTCGCCCAGTCTTCTATCTAACATCCGAGGTTAAACTATCAGGTGGAGGAACTGAAAGTGATCCATTTATAATCAATGTAGAATAATATAAATGGTTTATTATACCTAATTGTTAATAATTTAAAAAGTAGGATTTATTTTATTCCTACTTTTCTTCACTTTGATATAATTTTTTATAAATACTAGATTTTTGCATTAATTCTTTATGAGTACCCATATCATTAACTTTACCATCTAAAATAACATAGATAACATCGGCATCTTTAATGGTGGATAAACGATGAGCGACAATAATAACGGTATGGTCTTTAACTAAGTCATTAATAACTTTTTTTATGTAGTCTTGGGATTCATTATCTAAAGCGGAAGTGGCTTCATCAAATAGTATGATTTTACTCTTTTTAGCAAGGGCTCTGGCTATAGCTAATCTTTGTTTTTGACCTCCCGATAAGTTAACGCCACCTTCTCCTAAAACAGTGTTATATTTTTTCGGTAGAGTCATTATATAATCATCAATGTAGGCCATTTGGCAATACTTTCTTATTTCTTTAAGGGTAATATTTTCATCTAAAAGTTTAAAGTTTTCTTTAATCGTATTATTAAATAAGAAAGGATCTTGTCTAATAATAGAAATATTTTGCCTTAGACTTTCTTCGGTTAATTCTTCAATATTTACGCCATCAATTGTAATAGAACCAATGCTTACATCAAATACTCTTGTTAAAAGATTAAAAATAGTTGTTTTACCTTGACCACTTCTTCCCACAATACCAATTTTTTTATTGGGTTCAAAAGTAATACTAAAATGTTTTAAAGTATCCTTTTCATTGGGATAACTAAATGTAACATTATTAAATTTAATAATTCCCTTAGGATTATCTAAAGTAACATTACCAAAATGAACATCACTAAATAATTCATTTTCTAAAATTTCATTAATTCTTTTAACAGATACTTTGGTTTCATTATAAGTTCTTGTAAATGAAGTGATGTTTTCAATAATCCACGTATAACGATAAATGTAATAAGTCATAGCCACAAAGAAAGTAAGACTAACAGAACCCTTATAAAGTAAAACAGCACAGGTGATAAAAACTCCAACTTCTAAAATACTTTTTAAAGAATTACTAATTAAATCATAAATCATATATAAATCAATTTCTTTATTAGATTTTTCTAATTGTTTGGTAATTAAAGTAGTTAAATTTTTAAATAAATTATTTTTAATACCTAAAGTTTTAATTTCGCGAATACCTCTTACGGATTCATTAATTTGGGTAATGGCGATATCATTTAATTGTTTCTTTTCTTTATTAACTTTTTCCAGTAAGGGATGAAAAATTTTAACAAAGATTCCAAAAATAATGATGAAAATAATAATTTCGAAAGCCACGATATAAGAATTAAAAAAGATATAAATTAAAATGATAAATGAAGCTAGAAAATTTGAGGTAAGAAATAAAAGTTGATCAAAAGAATTAATGATAACTTGACTATCACTCGTAATACGATTGATAAATTCGCCACTTGATTTCTTTTCAAAAGCATAAGCTGGTAAAGATAATGTTTTTTCATAAGTAAGGTAAGCAACTTTTCTTGATATTTGGACTTCGGTTTTGGATAGTTTAGAAGTCGAAAGTTTATTTAAAGAATTAAAGAATAATTCGGAAAATAAATAGATAAGTAAAATTAAAATGGCATTTTTAAGATTAAGTTTGGTAATTTCTTCTAGGGCTTTACCATTTAAAATACCTACTAGCATGGAAGAAAAACTACAAACAACAATACCTAAAGAAGATATAATAATTTTATTTTTATATTCTTTAGCCACATTTAATATTGTTTTAAACCCTTTTAACTTCTTCATAATTAATCCCTACTTTTCATATTTATTTTATCAAATAATGGAAAATAAATAAACAAAAAGAAGAAGGTGTGTTATAATAATTTTAGAAAGAATTCTTTGGGAGGGTTTTATGTTAAAGGAAGTCAAAATTGAATTAACTAACAGATGTATGCGTAATTGCCTTCATTGTTCTAGTAGAGCAACGAATGATAAAAAATACCTAGAGGAACTTTCTTTTGATGATGTCGCTAGAATTATTTTAGAAGCCAAAGAAATGGGTGCCCAAAGTATTGTTTTTACCGGTGGCGAACCTTTAATGTATAAAAATTTAGATTTGCTTATAAGTTTAGCAAGTGGTTTAGATTTAAAAACAACCATTTATACTTTTGCTTATAAAACTAAAGAAAATCTAAGAAAATATAGACATTTAATAAATTCTGGTTTAGATAAAATTATTTATTCTCTAGCGGATACTCTTTCTTTAGAAGATGACTTATCAGAATATACTAATGAAGAATTTTTTGATAAAGTTTTTAAAGATAATAAGGGAGAGTTAGGTTTTCATTATGCCTTAAGCAAAGATTCTTTTAAGAATTTTGCAAGAGTTATAAATTATACAATAGACACTTTTAAAGATAAACCTTATTTTGAAAAGGTTAGTATTTTAAGATTTGTTCCCCATGAAAAAGGCACTATTGATATGGATTTAAGTAAGAAAGAACTTTTAGAGTTAAAGAAATTTTACTTAAATAGTTTATTTCAAGATAAAATAAGACTAGGTTCACCTTGGAATATTTTAGGTATCCAAAATAGTCCTTGTGTTATTGGGGATGAAATAATGATTATTGGCTTTGATGGGGTAGCTTATCCTTGTGATTCGGTTAAATATTTTCATGTTTTAGGAGTAAGTGGTAACATTAAAGATAATAGTTTATTAGAACTATATAATTCTTCTTATTTTAAAAATTTAAGAGAGATTCAAAAGGAGTCTAGTTGCAGTGGATGTGAAAATTATGACATTTGTAAAAGTGGTTGTTTAGGGCAAAAAATTATAGCAAGTAGTGATAAATCATTTAAAAGAATATTAAGGGAAAAAGACCCAAAGTGTATGAGGTAAAATGAAAGTAAGAGAGGAAGTTTACAATTTATATTGGTATTTTGCTTGGGAAAGACAAAATATCTTTTGGAAGAAATTAAAAGGTGAGGCGTCCCCTTGGACCGATGACCCCATTTTAAGAGAATACAAATTTTGTAATAGTTACAGGGTTAATGACCGGGTTAGTCAATATCTTCTTAAAAATGTTATTTATAATGGGAAGAAATATTCAAAAGAAGATATGTTATTTCGGATTATTTTATTTAAATTATTTAATAAAGAAAGTACTTGGGAATTATTAATAAATAATTTTAAAGATATAACTTTAGAAGGTTTTAATATGGAAGAATATTCTAAAGTTTTAACTAAGGCTAAAAATGAAGGAATAAAACTATATAATGATGCCTACATTAGTTGTGCCACTAAAGCCTTTGGTTATGACTATAAACACGATAATCATTTAGCCTTACTTCATAAAATGTTTTTGGAAGATTTAGTGCAAGATAAAATAATTAAAAGTAAAAGTATGGAAGAGGCTTTTAATATCTTAAGAAGTTATCCTTTAATAGGTAATTTTATGGCTTATCAATTAGTAACTGATATTAACTATAGTGAAGTAGTAGACTTTAGAGAAGATGAATTTACCATTGCGGGTCCTGGTTCTATAAGAGGAATAAGAAAGTGTTTTATAGATAGAGATGGTTTAAGTTATGAGGATATTATTCGTTATATGTATGAAAATCAAGAGCAAGAATTTAAAAGATTAGGACTTGATTTTAAAAGAATCGGAAATCGTCCTTTAGAACTTATCGATTGCCAAAATATTTTTTGTGAACTAGATAAATATTGTCGAGTAAAGTTACCGGATTTAAAGTCTAATCGCGTTAAAATTAAAAAGAAATATATACCAAAAGATGATAAAATAGATTATGTGTATCCACCAAAGTGGCAGATAGAAATAAAATAATTTTAAATTTAGATTTATTGTCATTTTTCGCTTGTTAATCAGAACTTTATATAGTAAAATACTTTCCTAAGGAGTGGCAAATGGAAAATAAATTAGATGATATATTAAAAGAAATTGAAACAAAAGATTTAAGTTTTAATCAATTTGAGAAATATTATAATACAATGCTATCTTTATTAATAAAAGGTTATGCTAAAGATGCTTGTGATTTAGGGTATACTTTATATAATGCTTGTGTTGTAGATTCATTTGACATAAAAGATAAATATGAAGAATATAAAAGAAGAATTGAAATAATAGTGGGGGAAATAACCCGAAAATATATAGAAGATAGGAAAGTTAGAGTATCCAAAGTTTTTGAAGATATGAAACAAAGAAATGAAACACAAAGTTTATCTTTTGAAAAATATAATTATTATGTTAATTTATTAAAAATTTCTTATATGGCAAAATTAGAAGATTTAGATTATTTAGATATAGCAATATATTTACAAAGTGTTTTAGTGAATGGTGTTAATACTATGGAAAATAATGTATTATATCTTAAAAATTTATTAATGCTTGAATCCTTTGTTACGGAATTATTAGAAAAAGAAAAAACAAGATAAAATTAAATAGTTAACTTTTAGTAGTTAATTATTTTTTTTCATTGTATAATAAAAAAGTTATCCCTAAAAAGTGAAATTTTATGTTGACAATCATTAGTTTGTATCGTATAATTAAGATGTACCTAGGGAAAAGAAAACAATAAAATAAAAAACAAGTACGGCAGCGACTGTCGGAAATATGGCCTGTGGAGGAGCGAAATCCCATGAAGCAGGAAAGATAAACCGTGAGGCTTATCATAAGTGAAATGAAATAAATTTTGCTTTATGTTCTGAGGTAGTTATGAAGATAAATATTAAAAATGGGGCGGTAACTTTAGGAATTAATACCGTTTTAGAAGAAGTAAATATTGATATAAATGACCATGATAAAATAGCCATTGTCGGAAGAAATGGGGCGGGAAAAACAACTCTTTTAAGAGCCATCATTAATCCTTCGATGTTTGAAAAAGGCCTTGGCGAAGATGATTTTAATGTTACTATTATGGGTAAATTTAAAATTGGTTATTTAGAACAAATTACTTTTTCGTCAGATAGTATAACCTTAATTGAAGAAGTAAAAAAAGTATTTAGTGATTTAATAAGTTTGGAAAGTAGAATTAATAATTTAGTCGCAGAGATGAATACAAATAATTCTCCCAAAGTTATTGAAGAATATACAGAACTACTTGAAAACTATAAATTACAAGGTGGTTATTCTTATCAAAAAGAATATGAGTCATTATTAAAGAAATTTGGTTTTAATGATTTAGATAAGAACAAAATGTTAAAAGAGTTTTCGGGTGGAGAAAGAACTAAAATTACCTTTATTAAATTATTGTTATCAAAACCTGATTTATTAATACTTGATGAACCCACTAACCATTTAGATATCAAAACTATTGAAGCCCTAGAAGATTACCTAAAAGATTATCCTAAGACTTTAATTATTGTTTCGCATGACCGGATGTTTTTAGATAATATCGTGGATACAGTTTATGAAATAGATTATGGAAAAACTTATAAATATAAAGGTAATTATAGTAATTATGAAAAAGAGAAAAAGTTAAGATATGAAAAAACTTTAAAAGATTATGAATTTCAACAAAAAGAAATTAAAAGATTAAGAAGTATTTATGAAAGATTTAGATTTAAACCCACCAAAGCGAAGATGGCCTTAAGTAAATTAAAACAAATTGAAAGAATGGATTTAATAGAAAAACCAAGGAAAGAAGATTTAAAAACTTTTCAAACTAATTTAAAAGAAATAACTAAATCTAGTCAAATGGTTATGAATTTAAAAGATTTAAGTATTGGTTATGATAGAAGTCTTGCTACTTTAAATTTAGAAATCTTAAGAGGGGAAAAACTCGGTATCATCGGGGAAAATGGCATTGGTAAATCCACTTTAATTAAAACATTGGCGGGATTAATAAAACCTTTAAAGGGTGATATTTTGTATGGCACTAATTTAAAAATTGGCTATTTTGACCAAAATCTGGCTATGCAAAATAATGATAATACGGTTATTGAAGAGTTTCGATGCGAACTACCTGATTTATCTTATGAAGAAGCGAGAAAAGCTTTAGGGTCTTTTCTCTTTAAAGATGATGATGTGGATAAAAAGATAAATGTTTTAAGTGGGGGAGAAAAAGTTCGCTTACAATTATGTAAAATTTTCTATCATAAACCGAATGTTTTAATATTAGATGAACCCACTAATCATATGGATATTGTAGGAAAAGAACATTTAGAAGATATTTTAAAAGAATATACGGGAACTTTAATCTTTGTCACTCATGATCGGTATTTAGTCAAAAAAGTAGCCTCTAGTATTTTGGCCTTTGAAAATAACGAAGTAAAATATTACCATTATGGTTATGAAGAATACTTAGAAAAAAGGAAAGATGTGAAAGAAGAAGTAAAACCTCAAAAAGAAAAGATAAAAGTAAACACTTATAATCTAAATAAAGAGATAAAACAAATTGAAAAAGAAATAACTAAAGGGGAAAAAGAATTAAAAGAATTAAAGGAAAGTGTTTATAAAGAAGATGTGTATTCGGATTATGAGAAGTTAAAAGAAGTAAACAAAAAAATTGAAGATTTAGAAAAAAATCTTAAAAATTTAAATAAAACTTGGGAAGAATTATTAACTAAAATGAATGATTAAATATGTAAATTAGTATAATTTTATGTTATTATATAAGCCGTGGTGAAATATGCAAAATGATACAATTGAAAAAATTACGGATTTTCTTTTTATGGGTAAAAATATAGAAGAATTAGATTTTTATAATTTAGCTATTGTTTTAGGAAATAATTTATATAAAGAAACAGCTGAGTGTTTAAAAGATTTAGTGAGTTTAAATAAAATTGATGCTACTTCCACGATAATTATTTCTGGTAAAAAAGGAAGATTAAATAAAGATTTAGAAGGAACAGAAGCGGAAATTATTTATCAAGAATTTTTAAAATACAATTTAAATGTTCCTTGTCTTTTAGAAAGAGAAGCCACCAATACGAAAGAAAATTTATTATTTAGTTTAAAATATTTAGAAGATATAAAGTCTTATCGTAAAATATTATTAATTTGTAAATCATTTTTAGCAAGAAGAGCTTTTATGTGTGCTTATAATTTAGATTATCCCGTTGAAAATATGGATATCATTGGTGTCGAAAAAGATTTTGGCAAAGATAATTGGTTTACTGATGCAAAATCCCGAAAAAGAGTATTAGCGGAGTTAGAAAGAATTAGCCTTTATACTGAAAAAGGTGATTTAAAGTTATAGAAATTTGTGTTATTATAGAAGTTGGTGATGATTAGTCATGAAAATTGGGATACCAAGAGCTTTTTTATATTATAAATATCATGTTTTATGGGAAACATTTTTTGATGAACTAGGAATTGAATATGTTGTAAGTCCCAAAACGAATAAAGATATTATTAAAAGAGGCGAAATGCATGCGATGGATGAATCTTGTTTATCTAGTAAGATTTTTACAGGGCATGTTGATTATTTAATAGATAAATGTGATTATATTTTTATTCCGAGAGTAGCATCCCTAGGGTCTAATAAAGATATTGTTTGTTCAAAGTTTCAAGCCATTTATGATGTTATTAATAATATTTATAGAGAAAAGAATTTAAAAATATTATATTATAGTATTGATATTTTAAATAAAGATACGGAACTTAAAGCTTTCCTTAAGATGGGTAAGTTTTTAGGTAAGAAAAAGGTGCAAGTATTAAAAGCTTATTATATAGCCAAACAAGCGGAGAAGACCGCCAAGATGATTGAAATTAATAATCAAAATAATTTACTTAAAAATGATAAATTAAAAATATTAATTGTATCCCATCCTTATAATATTTATGATGAATATGTCGGAAAACCTATTACTGATACTTTAAAAGATTTAGGTAGTGAACCTATATTAGCCTGTGTGGTTGATGAAAAGAAAGCTAGAGAAAAAGCGAAAAAGATTAGTGCGACTTTACCTTGGACTTTTAACAAAGAACTCGTCGGAGCTATTTCCCTATACTTTGATCAAGTTGATGGAATTATTTTAGCTTCCTCTTTTCCTTGTGGACCGGATTCTTTAGTTAATGAAATGATTGTCAGAAAGATTAAAGGAAAACCCATTATTAATTTAGTTTTAGATGGTCAAGAAGGAACAGCAGGACTAGAAACAAGACTAGAAAGTTTTGTGGATATTTTAAATTTACAAAAAGAAGGTGGCATTCATGAGTAAAGTAAAAGTTAATTTTCCCCGTTTTGGTTCTTATAATGTAGCCGTAAGACATATTATTGTAAATGGTCTTGGGGTAGATTATGTGGATGCTCCACCCATTACAAAGAAGACTTTAGAAATTGGGGCTAAGTATTCTCCAGATTTTGTATGTACACCTTTTAAATATCAATTAGGAGGTTACATTGAAGCCATTGAAGCCGGAGCCAATACCTTAATTCAAGTAGGGGGAGCTTGTCGTTTAAATTACTACGGAGAATTACATGAGCAAATATTAAAAGATTTAGGTTATGAGGTCCGATTTGTCAATATGGCTAATGCTGATTTTTCCAAACCTTTAACTTTTTATGAAGAATTTAAAAAGATTAAACCAAGTGTTAATTTAAAAAAGATAACAAGTGCTGTTTTACTGGCTGTTAAAATGGTGGAAGTTATTGATAAAGTCGAAGACTATATTAGAGAAAATGTTGGCTTTGAAGTCGTTGACGGTAGTTTTGAAAAATTACATAAAGAATTTTTAGAGGACTTAAAAGAAGTTAATGATAAAAAAGAATTAAATTTAATAGCTAAACTTTATATGAGTAAACTAAAAAGAGTGGAAACTAATAAACCAAAAAATCCTTTAAGAGTCGGTATTGTTGGCGAATACTACACGATAATGGATGAATACAGCAATCATTATATGGAGAAGGAACTCGCTAAAAAAGGGATTATTATTGAAAGGTGGATGAATGTATCCAATAGTATTTTTCATAATTATGTGAAAGAAATTAAACAAAGTATTAAAAATTATGCAAAATATGATATGGGAGCCACTTCCATGTATACGATTAAAAAAGCTTTAGATTATGCCAAAGATAATTTTGATGGCATCATTCATGTTAAAAGTTTTGGGTGTACTCCCGAGATTGATACAATGCCGGTTTTAGAAAGAATTAGTGAAGACTATAAAATACCAATTATTTATTTTAGTTTTGATACCCAAACTAGTGATGTGGGTATTAATACGAGAATTGAGGCCTTCTACGATATGATTATGATGAGAAAGGAAAAAAAGATAAAATGAAAAAAGCCTATATGGGTGTAGATATTGGTTCAATATCTACCAAGGGAATAATAATAGATGAAGATAATAAAATACTAGCTAGTGAATATATCTGGACTGAGGGAGACCCCATTGGGGCCGTTAAAAGATTAATAAGTATTTTAAAAGGACAATTTAATGAGAAAAAATATAAAGTAGTGGGAGTAGGAACGACCGGTTCCGCTCGTAAATTAATTGGGGTTATCTTAGGAGCCAATATTGTTAAAAATGAAATAACGGCTCATGCGATTGGAACTTTATCATTATATCCTGATGTCCATACCATTTTTGAAATTGGAGGCCAAGACTCTAAAATAATTATTATTGACCATGGTATTGTAACAGATTATGCCATGAATACTTTATGTGCAGCGGGGACTGGTTCTTTCTTATCTAGTCAATCAAAAAGATTAGGTTTAGAAGTCGAAGAATTTGGGGAAATGGCTTTAAGAAGCAAGAATCCCACTAATATTGCGGCTCGTTGTACCGTTTTTGCCGAAAGTGATTTAGTTCATAAAGCCCAAATTGGTCATAAAAAAGAAGATATAGTCGCAGGTCTTTGTAAGGCTGTTGTTAATAACTATTTAAATAATGTTGGTAAAGGTAAAAAGATTAGTGCTCCGATAGTATTTCAAGGCGGAGTATCTAAGAATGTCGGAGTTATTAAAGCCTTTGAAGAAGCCACTGGCGAAAAGATTATTGTGGACCCTAATTCCCATTTAATGGGGGCCTTAGGCGTAGCCATTTTATCTAAAAAAGCTCCGGAGGTAAGTTTTGATTTTAATATTGAAGATGTTACTTTTGAAACTAAAGGTATTGAATGCAAAGGATGTGCCAATAATTGTGAGAGAATTTGCGTTTATAAAGATGGGGAACTTATTGATGCTTGGGGTAATAAATGTGATAAAGGAGCTATTAAAGTTAAAGCAAAAGTTTAGAAATATGCAGAATATTTCTTTTTTTCTTGACTTTAACCTTAGGGAATAGTTTATATTTAGGTTAGAAAGGAGATAATATGCTTATTAATGAAGTTGAAAATATTGTGGGATTATCCAAAAAAAGTATTCGGTTTTATGAAGATAATCATTTACTAAATCCGAAAAGAAAAGATAATGATTATCGGTATTATGATGAAGAAGATATTAAGAAATTAAAAATTATTAAGTTTTTAAGAGAACTAGATGTACCCATTAAAGAATTAAGAGAATTAAATGAAGGAAAATTATCTTTAAAAGATTGTTTAAATAATCGGATTCAAAAAATTGATAGTTTAAAATTAAATTTTGATAAAGTAAAAGAAATGTGCCAAGAAATAATTAAAGATGATGTTACTTATGAAAATTTAAATATTGAAAAATATTTTAAAGAAATAAATATATTAAATAAAAAGGAGAGATTTACAATGAATAGGGAGTTACCTAGTAAAGGAAAAAGAATTGGCGGAGCCATTCTGGCTAGTTTAATTTTTAGTGGTATTTTTATCTTTTTGATTGGTCTTATTTGTTATTTTCAAATTACGGAAGTTGAAAAGTGTCCATGGCCATTATTTTGGTTTTTAATGTTAATTCTTGGTTTACCAGTTGGAGCAGTTTTAATAAATTTAATTAAAAGAATTAAAGAAATTTTAGGAGGTGAAGAAGATGAAGCTAGTAAATATTGATTACTTACCAGGAGAAGAAATAGAGGAAGTTTTAGGACTTGTTAAAGGGCAAATTGTCCAATCCAAAAACATCGGTCGGGATTTTATGGCTGGGCTTAAAACTATTGTCGGTGGTGAAATTGCGAGCTATACCGATATGATTAGTTTAGCAAGAAAAATGGCTACCAAAAGAATGGTTGATGAAGCCGAAAGTTTGGGGGCTGATGCCGTTATTAATATTAGGTATGGTTCTTCCGCTGTTATGGGTGGCGCTGCCGAAATTATTGTTTATGGTACAGCCGTTAAATTAAAAAAGAAATAAAAAGACTTTATAAATTTAAATAGATAGATTATAATGGTTATAGGTGATAACATGAAAAAATTAATCTATCTATTTTTATTTTTGACGATATTTACTTTTGGATGTTCTAAAAAAGATTTAACAAATGGGAAAATAGAAAATATTAAATATACAGAAACTGATGAGGTAACTAATTATGTAAAAATGGTTACTAATAAAGATAAGGTAGTAATTATGGAATTATATCCGGATATTGCTCCGGGAACGGTGGCTAATTTTCAAAAACTAGTCAAAGAAAAATTCTATGATGGTTTAACTTTCCATCGCGTAATTGCCGATTTTATGGTGCAAACTGGAGACCCTCTTGGGAATGGTACTGGTGGAAGTGAAGATTCTATTAAAGGGGAATTTGCTCAAAATGGTTTTGAAAACAACTTAAAACATGAAGAAGGAATTCTATCAATGGCGAGACAAGAAAAAGATTTTAACAGTGCTTCTAGTCAATTCTTTATTTGTGTTAATGATAATGATAGTCTCGGTTATTTAGACGGGGCTTATGCCGCTTTTGGTAAAGTAATCGCCGGATATAAAAATATCTTAGAAATATCTAAAGTAAGAACTGATGATTATGATAAACCAATTGTTACCCAAAGTATTAAAACAATGCGTTTTGTAAATATTGAAAAATAAAAAATAATTAGGAGGTTTTATGGAGAATTATTTTGATTTTATAATCTTTTTAGCCTTTGAAAGATATTACGATTATGAAGATAAAAGGTCTTTAACTTTTGAAGAATTACATAATTATCGTCTTGCTCTAATTCAAGAACATATTGATTATCACAGTCGTTTTAAGGAATATGATGATGAATATTTCCCAGAATTACTTAAAGAATTTCATAATTATGGACTTAATATATCTTTAGAAGAAGAAAGAAAAAACTTTGAAAATTTTTTAATTAATTATGACGAATATTTTACTTATGATAATGAAAGAATTTATATAAAAGAAGATGTTGATATGGAATCATTTGGGGATGTGAAATTTGATCTTCCTTTTTATGAAAATCCTTATAATCAGTTAATATGTGGCGAATTAATAGGTTTTAGTAAACATTTAAAACCTATGGATGCTTTGCATGCTACGAAAATTAAGAATGAAGTTTTAAAACTTATAGAAGTAGAAAAAATATTAGAAAAATATTACTATGAATATAAAATTATTAAGAATAGTCCTAATATAGAAACTATTTCTAAGTTTATTGTTAACACTTTAACTAAAATAGGAAATTCTTCTTATGCGAAAATTAGATGTTATGATACTATCATTAGATGTTTAGGATTGTTAAATGATGATGACGATTATGACTTACTTAGTGAAGATATTATAAAAGATAAATTTTGTGAGTTACATGAGAAAAAATTAGAGTATTTATTAGAGAATAGTTTTTATGATGCTATTTTTGGTACTAAATCAATTGCTTGTGATAAGTTACTTATGGATATACAAGGCTTATTTGAATATAAAAAATTTGCCAAAGCCAAAAACAGTAATGATGATGAAGAATTATCCGAAGAAGATTATGGCTCTTGTTTAGCAGAACCAATTTTCCCTGATGAATTTTTAGAAGAAAGGGAAGAAATAGAAGAAAAAATGGCGGCTTATCATGATGATTTTGAAGATGAAGTAGAAGATGATGACAAAGAAGACGAAGATGATGAAGAGGAAGAAATTAGTGAAATAGAAGAGGTCATCGAATTATTTAAGTTTTATTTAGATAATCAAAATATTACTCGCGCCTTTTATTTAAGATATATCATTTTAGCGCATTATCTTATAAATAAATATGGAAATAATGAAGAATTAGAAAATGTTAAATCTCGGTTACTATTTTTATTAGATAACTATGGCGAAAGTTTAACGGAAGAAAAGAATTTTCTTAAAGTATTAGAAAGTGTTCCTTTAGATAAATTTACCAAAGATGATTTTGAGGATTTCTACATGGTAGCAAGAGTATTTTTAATAGAAATCTTAAAAGGATATGCAGAAGTAGATATCTTAAAGAAATTAATGTACATTTCTACTTATTATTTATTAACTAAAGATATTGTTATAGATAGAATTATAACTAAATATCAAAATACAGAAATAGGTAAAAAAGTCAAAAAAGTAATTTATAATAATGATTATAGTGATTTTATCGAAAAAGATAAAAAATTAATTAAAGAAAAGTAAGGAGGTTTTATGTTAAATAAAGAAGGTTTAAAAAAAGAAATACCAAATAATATCTATGTATCTAATTGGGAAGACAAACTGGGTGAAAATTATATTGAAGTAACTTTAGGGGATACTTTAAAAGTCTATGATACACCTTTTTTAGATGTACAAAATCCAAGTCCTACTAAAGTTATTAAGATACCTCCTGAAGGTCTTATGTTAGAACCTAATAAACTATATTTAGGAAGAACTAATGAATACACCAAAACTTATGGTTTTGTGCCCCTTTTATCGGGAATTACCGAACTGGCTAGTTTAGGTGTGGAAATTCACATTACCGCTGGTTTTGGCGATAATGGTTTTGAAGGAACTTGGACTTTGGAAATTATATGTGCTAATCCGACGATAGTATATCCTAATATTCCAATCGGAAGAATTTATTATTATCCTTTAATAGGTAATAGCGAAAATGTTTATCGGGGGAAATACTTTGGGCAAGTTGAAGCTACGGAATCAAGGATGGCTAAAGAATATAAAAGGGTAAAAGTGTTAGAAAAGGAAGATCATCATGCTCACAAATAAAGAAATAAAAAAACAAATAGATTTAGGAAATGTTCAAATAGATAATATGCTAGATAATGCTTTAGATAAACCCAATAGTTGTCGCATTACCTTAAGTGATGAATTATATTTTTATGATTATATGGTGGTAGATACTAAAGAAAGTTATGAATACCAAGAAGAAGTATTTAAAGGTGTTATTAATAAATTAAGAAAAACAAGAATACCTAAGAGTGGTATGCTTTTAGAGCCTCATAAAGTTTATTTAGCTAAGACTAATGAGAATATTAAAACTAAAGGTTATATTCCGGTTATGCATGGAAGAACTTCTTTATCCTTGCTAGGACTTAGTATTGAACTTACGAGTGGTTATGGTACGGATAATTATGATGGACCATTTTTACTTAGTATAATTTGTACGAAACCCACAATAATTTATCCCAATATTGAAGTGGGTAATCTAACATTTTTTAAAAGTTTAGATGAGACTAGCCAAGAAATTGGCATGCTTAGTGGTGATGAAATAAAGAAAAGAATGACTACGGGTGATATCATTATTAATCCGGGTAATAAAATATTAATTAATCCTAATTCCGTTAATTTAAGTTTAAATCCGAAGATGGGTTATTATACAGATCCCATTTTAGATATCAAAAAAGAGAATAAAGTAGAATATTTTAATATTGGCGAAGAAGGAACTATTTTGTATCCCGATAAAACTTATTTAGGAAGAACTAATGAGTGGACCGAAACTAATAATTTAATTCCCATGATTAGTGGAAGAAGTTCTTTAGGTAGACTTGGGTATCACGTGCATTGTTCGGGAGGAATGGGCTCAATTGGTTATAAAGGATACTTTCATTTAGGAATAAGAACAACTCTTCCGATTCGGGTTTATAAAGATATGCTTACTTGTCAAATATACTATTTTACGCCGGAAGGAGAAATAGAAAATACTTATAATGGCAGTATGCAAAATAAATGTGATGATAAATTAGGAAGTATGTCTTATAAATTATTAAAAAAATGAGTATAAAATAAATTAATTTGGTCATAATACTACTGTAGAGGAGTTATCTCTACCATAAAAGGCACTTGGGTAATGGTGCCTTTTTCGTATAAAATTGTTAATTTAGACTTGCAAATAATACAATTGTTTGATATATTAATTATGCTTGAAAATTATTAGAAAAAGTTTAAAATATATAGGGAATATTGTGGTGATGGAAAATGGATAAAATTGTTATAAGAGGAGCAAGAGAAAATAATTTAAAAAATGTTGATTTGGAACTACCTAAAAACAAATTAATTGTCATGACGGGAGTTTCCGGAAGTGGTAAAAGTAGTTTGGCTTTTGATACTATCTACGCTGAAGGAGAAAGAAGATATGTGGAAAGCCTGTCAGCTTATGCCCGCCAATTTATTGGTTCGGGTGATAAACCGGATGTGGATTCCATTGAAGGACTTTCGCCAAGTATTTCGATTGACCAAAAAACCACCAATAAAAATCCCCGTTCAACTGTGGGAACTATCACCGAATTATACGATTATTTAAGACTTTTATTTGCGAGAATTGGGGTACCTTATTGTCCTACGCATAAAATACCAATAAAAAGTCAAAGTATAGAAGAAATGACAAATAAAGTTTTAAATTTTGAAGAAGGAACGAAGATTGAAATATATTCGCCAATTGTAAGAGGGGAAAAAGGAACTCATAAAGATTTAATTGAGGACTTACGTAGTAAGGGATTCACAAGAATATTAGTTAATGGAACTTTATATAATAGTACGGATGAAATTACTTTAGAAAAAAATATTAAAGATGATATTTATGTTTTAATTGATAAATTAAGAGTTAGTAGTGATGAGCGAAGCAGGATTTTTGAAGCCTTAGAAGTAAGTGCTAAAATGGCTCATGGATTAGTTCTTATTAAGATAAATGATGAAGAGGAACTTTTAATGAGTGAAAATTATGCTTGTCCTTATTGTAATTTCTCATTAAGTGAGTTAGAACCCAGAATGTTTTCATTTAACTCGCCATATGGAGCGTGTGATGAATGTAAGGGACTTGGTACGAAGCTTAAAATTAGTGAAGATTTATTAATTCCCGATAAAAATAAAAGCATTAATAAAGGAGCCATTGTGGCTATCAACTTAGATAACAATATGTATATGAGCAGTTTATATACGGTATCCGAACATTACCATATCAATTTAGATATTCCAGTTAAAGATATGCCTAAAAAAGATTTAGATATTATTTTATATGGAACCAATGATATAATGGATTTTCATTATGTAGCGAAGAATGGTAGTACCAGAGATACTAAAAGTAAATATGAAGGTATTGTTAATAACTTAGAAAGACGTTATTTAGAGACCAATTCTTCTTGGATTAGAGAATGGATTGAAGGTTTTATGGTGGAATCCGTTTGTAATGAATGTCATGGAACTAGATTAAAAGACGAGATTTTAGCCGTTAAAATTAACAAGAAAAATATTTATGAACTTACGGAAATGGCTATTGATGAATTAAAAGGATTTTTAGAAAATTTAAAACTTACTAATGAAGAAAAAGAGATTAGTGGCCTCCTTATTAAAGAGATTTTAGCGAGATTAGAATTCTTAATGAATGTTGGTTTAAGTTATTTAACTTTAGCAAGAAGTGCGGCAACCTTATCAGGAGGAGAAGCCCAAAGAATAAGACTAGCAACTCAAATTGGCAGTAAACTTTCGGGTGTCTTATATGTTTTAGATGAACCATCCATTGGCCTTCATCAAAGAGATAATGAAAAATTAATTAATTCTTTAAAAGAAATGCGCGATTTAGGGAATACTTTAATTGTTGTTGAACATGATACGGATACAATGCTCGCTGCCGATTATTTGGTTGATATTGGTCCTGGAGCCGGAGATGCTGGTGGTTATGTTGTGGCGGCTGGTACTCCAGAAGAAGTAATGCAAAATGATAAAAGTATTACCGGTCGTTATTTAAGTGGCAAAGAAAAAATTGAAATTCCTAAGAAACATCGAAAAGGTAATGGCTTATTCTTAGAAGTAAGAGGAGCTGAAGAAAACAATTTAAATAAAATTAATGTTAAATTTCCTTTAAATAAGTTCATTGTGGTAACAGGTGTTTCCGGAAGTGGTAAATCAACTTTAGTTAATGAAATACTTTATAAGACCTTACATAAAGAAATATATCGTTCGAAAGATATTCCTGGTAAATGTAAGGGTGTTAAAGGAATTGAAAATGTTGATAAAGTAGTTAATATTAGTCAAGATGCCATTGGTAGAACTCCAAGAAGTAACCCCGCTACGTATGTTGGTGTCTTTGATGATATTAGAGATGTCTTTGCTAACATGAAAGAATCTAAAATGCGAGGATATGATAAAGGAAGATTCTCCTTCAATGTTAAGGGTGGAAGATGTGAAGCCTGTTGGGGAGATGGTGTTAAGAAAATTGAAATGCACTTCTTACCAGATGTATACGTTCCTTGTGATGTTTGTGGGGGTAAAAGATATAATAAAGAAACTTTGGATGTTAAATTTAAAGGTAAAAGTATTGCGGATGTCTTAGATATGCGGGTAAGTGAAGCCCTACCATTCTTTGAAAACATACCGAAAGTTTATGATAAATTAAAAGTTATGAATGAAGTAGGACTTTCTTATATTAAATTAGGTCAAGGAGCTCCAACATTATCTGGTGGCGAAGCTGGAAGAGTAAAACTAGCGAAAGAACTTCAAAAGAAAGCGACAGGTAAATCCGTATTTATTTTAGATGAACCAACAACGGGACTTCATTCTGCCGACATAAAAAAACTTCTGGAAGTTTTAAATCGGATTGTCGATAATGGCGATACTGTAATTGTTATTGAACATAACTTAGATGTTATTAAACAAGCCGATTATGTTATTGATTTAGGACCTGAAGGTGGTAAATTTGGTGGTAATGTAATTGCTACTGGTACTCCTGAAGAAGTAAGTAAAATAAAAGGTTCATTTACGGGAGAATTCTTAAAGAAGATATTTGACGCTAATAAATAGAAAGCTAATTGTAAAAAAAATTTTAACACAATGTACCACACAAACTTAACTTATGTGGTACATTGTGTTTTTTAAAAAGATTTCTAGTAATAGAATCTTTTTTATGATAAAATTAATATTGGAGAGTGGAGATATGAACCCAGTGGCATTTACAATTGGTAGTTTTGAAGTTAGATGGTATTCTCTTTTATTATTAGTAGCCATGCTTGTAGCCATATTACTTTTAATAAAAGAGGGTAGAAGATTTAATATTCCTAAAGACTTTTTATTTAATTTAGCTTTTTGGGTTATTATCTTTGGGTTAATTTCGGCAAGAATTTATTATTGTGTCTTTAATTTCTCTTTATATAAAGATAATCTACTCGATGTCTTTAAAATATGGGAAGGTGGACTTGCTATTCATGGTGGTTTAATTGGAGGACTTATTACTCTTATCATTTATTGTAAGAGATATAATATTAATCCTTTTAAAGTAACAGATATGACAGTTGTTCCTTTACTTTTAGCCCAAGCTATAGGAAGATGGGGTAACTTCTTTAATGGAGAAGCCCATGGAGTAGCTACGACTTATTATCATTTAAAAGAATTACATATTCCGGAAAAGATAATTGAAGGTATGAAAATTGGTAATGTTTATTATCATCCTACCTTTTTATATGAAAGTATTTATTGTTTAATAGGTTTTATTATTTTACTTTTTGTAAGAAGAATAAAATATTTAAAAAGAGGACAACTTACTTGTATCTATATGATGTATTATTCAGTAGGGCGTTTCTTTATTGAGGCTTTAAGAACAGATTCTTTAATGCTTGGCGGTTTTAGAGCAGCCCAAATAGTTTCGATTATTTTATTCTTAGTAGGGTTAATAATATTTATTGTGTTATCAAGAAAAGGTAAGTTTGAAGATTTATATAATGAAGGGGAAAATAAACCTATAATGTTTTAAAGGAGGATTTTATGTACGATTTAATAATAGTAGGAATGGGTATTGGGGGTGTTACTGCTGGTATCTATGCTAAAAGAGGTAATTTAAATGTTTTAATATTAGATAAAGGTATGCCAGGAGGTATGCTTAATAATATTGAAAAAGTTAGTAATTATCCAGGACTTATAAATATTAAAGGAGGAGAATTTGCTAATCTTTTATTTGATCAAGTTAAAGATTTAGAAATTCCTTATAAGTTTGAAACTGTAAGTGAAATAAGAGTGGAAAATGATAAAAAAATAGTAGTTACGGATAAGGGTGAATATGAGGCTCAAAAAGTAATTATTGCCACAGGTACTAAGCCTAAATATTTAGGACTAGATAATGAAAAAGATTTACTTGGAAGGGGAATAAGTACCTGTGCTACTTGTGATGGAGCCTTCTATAAAGATAAAGATGTTGCTGTAGTAGGATCTGGTAGTAGTGCTTTACAAGAATCATTGTATCTTGCCAATGTTTGTCATAAAGTATATCTATTAAATAGAAAAGATAAATTTAAAGGGGAAAAGATACTTGAGAAAAAAGTCAAAGAAAAAGATAATATGGAAATTATCTATAATGTTAATATTAAAGAATATCATGAAAATGATGGTAAAATAGAAAGTATTACTTTAGATAATGAAAAAACATTAGAAGTATCTGGAGTATTCATTTATATTGGATATAAACCTAATACAGATTACTTACAAAGTTTAAATATTTTAGATGAACAAGGTTATGTTAAAGTAGATGAACACTTTATGACCGAAATAGATGGAATATATGCTATTGGTGATGTTATTAAAAAAGATATTTACCAATTAGTAACGGCCGCGAGTGATGCCATAAATGCTGTAAGTAATATTATAAAAATTAATAATTAAAACAAAAAGGTATAGTTAAATAATTATACTTTTTTTAGTTTAATTTCCAAATAATTAAAATTGGTAAAATATATAATAGTATTTGATAAAATACGACAAAACTTGTCAAAATTTCCTATGGACTTTTTGTTAAATGTTAGTTTAAAATAAATGACTAACACAGGAAGTAATTTCTGTGTTTCCTATCTATATTATATAAAATTTAATTATTTATCCAACACTTTGTTTATTAATAATGTATAATTTTAAAAATACTACATACAATATAATTGCAAATATATTGCAAATACATTGCACTTGATTTATAGTAACAAATATAGTATTATTAAAAGGGAAGTGATATTTATGAGTACGATATCTAATACTACTAATATGACTATTAGAATTGATAAAGATTTAAAGAAAAGCGTTGATGAATTATTTAAAAAACTTGGAACTACTACTAACTCTGCAATTAATATGTTTTTAAGACAATGCGAGAGAGAACAAGGTTTGGCATTTAAGCCAACTATGGCTCCAAAACCTAGTAAAGAATTATTAGAATCTTTACGAGAAATGGAAGATTACAAAAATGGAAAGAAAGAACTTCCTAGTTTTGAAACAACTAAGGAGTTATTTGATTATTTAGATAACTAATGTTAAAAATTGTATTATCTTCTAATTTTAAAAAACAATATAAGAAAGTTGGAAGACAAGGCAAAAATCTAGATAAATTAAAAAAAGTTATTGATAAATTAGCAGATAAAAAAATATTAGAACCAAATTATAAAGACCATAAGTTAATAGATGATAGATATTATAAGAATTGTCGGGAGTGTCATATAGAATCTGATTGGTTATTAATTTATCAATATGAAGAAAGCATGAATAATCTTTTATTAGTGGCTACTGGTAGTCATAGTGAATTATTTAATAAATAAATGATTAATTGATGTATAATATGGATAGAGTATTAAACTAAAAAGAAGATAAACACTATCTTCTTTTAAAAATCACTAATTATAGGGAAATCACTATAATTATATAGATATTCATTAATACTTTGAGATAAATAATAATATTTATTATCAATATTATTATTTTTTAATAAATTTAAATAATCTTTAAAAATAAGCATAACTATATCTTTATTATTACTACTAACTAACATAATATTATATAGTCTATTTAATTTATCAGTAATTGATACTTCTTTATCTATTTTACCTTCTAATGATGAGGCTTTAATGGCGTTATTTAAACTAATAAAAGGATATTTTGAAATTATTTCTTTAGCTACTTGGTTAATTCTTTCATTTTCTTCTAAATTACCATTATATTCATAATTCATAATTAGCCTCTAACTCTTCTGTTAATAGAGTTTTCATTAATTTTATTAATGGTATCTTTATTTAAATGCACAATTGGACTATCTCCTCTTAAAACTTCTTTCATGTAGTAAGTTCTAATATTATTTATAACTGTTTGTAAGCTTCTAGCTCCTGTATTTAAATTATAAGCATGTTCCGCAATAGCGTCATAAGCATCTTCATCTATTTCTAAAGTTTTACCATTCATCTTAATCCATTTTTCTAATCCTATTAATGGACTAATTGAGGATTCCTTTAAAATTCTTACTAAGTCTTCTTTAGAATAGTCATTAGTATGTAAGTATGTATTAAATCTTCCTACTAATTCTCTTTCTAAGCCGATACCAATTAAATCATCAGGAGTAATACTATAATTTGTTTTATCTTCATCTTTTGATTCGGTACTAAAACCTAAACTTCTTTTGGTATCTTGTTTTTCTTCTCTTAAAGTAGATAAAGCTCCAAGACAGACAAAAGTAATTTTAGAGGTATCAAATTCTATTTTTTTCTTATCAAATAAGTTTTCTCCGACATCAACTATATATTTACCGCCCCCAAGGAAGTCTAAAAGTTGTTGTTGCACTGCTTTTTTCATTTCTAAGCCATCACTACCAGTAGCTAGTTTATCAAGTTCATCTAAAACAATAATACCTCTTTGGGCTAAACTGACATTGTCCCCTGCTTTATGATATAAATCGACTAAAGTATCGGTAATATCTCCGCCGACATAACCGGTTGAAGAATAATTAACAATGGAAGTAGAAGTAAAAGGAATATTTAACTTTTGGGTTATTTCTCTTGTAATTGCTGTTTTTCCTGTACCTGTTGGGCCATCTAAGAAGATAATTGATCTTTCCCCATCAGATATTTCGGATAAAGTAGATAATTGTTGATTATTAACAATATTATAAAATAAATTTTCCACTGTTTCTTCTTGGCCAATAAATTTCTTTAAAATATCATCTAAGATTTGCCATAAATGACTTTTATCTTTACTTAAAAAACTGACAGGTAAAAGTTCTGGGTCTGGTAAATCTTCAACTGTTTTTTTCAAATATTTATCATATCTTCGTTGTTGTATACTAGTTTTTTCAATTAACTTTTCCGGTATGCCTTTAAATCTTTCTTTTTCTTGTTCACTTAAAGGTATAACAAATTCATTTTTTATTAAGTAATCTTCTAATTTTCGAAATATGGAATGTTTACTAAAAGTTAAACAATTTAAGCCACATTTTTGAGCAAGTAAATTATAGAAATTAGCTTCACTAAAATTAGTAAAACTTAAAGATAAGTAAAGTAATTCCGGACAAATTTTATTAATGCGATATTGTGAGCCTATATTAACAATCATTTCTCTAAAAAAAGAGACCATACTACTACTTGCATAAACGACATCATAATCTTCTTTACTTGGTAATTTTTTAAGTTCTTGTTGTTCTAAACAAGCAAAAGACATTAGTCTATTTAAATTAACATCATTGGCTTCATATAAATAGTCTTTAATTTTACTGTTAGTAAAGAAACCCCCTAAGAAAAAGGCTACCGCTACTTTATCCTTATCCGTTAAAGTATAAGGAATTTTTAGTGAAGTATAGGTTTTTTTAATGATTTTATCTTTAATTGCGACATATATATCTGTTACTCTTTGAATATAATTACTACATCCTTCATAATCATGTTCCATTTTAATTTCCCCCTAGTGCTAGATATTATATCACATTTTGGCTAAATTTAAATATTTAATTGTAATTTATTTTAATAATTGTTATACTTTATAATAGTGAGTTATATGAAGGAATTAAGATTTTATGATTATTTTTATATCTTTATTATAGGAAGTGTGTTTGGTTGGATTTTTGAAGGCATAGGTTCAATTGTAATTGACCATTTACTTCTTAACCATTCCGCTTTAGTTTTAGGACCTATTAATGCGATTTATGGCTTTGGGGCATGTTTTTTAACTCTAATGCTTTATAAAAAACAAAAAGCTAATGTTTTAGAAATATTTTTAATCTCGGTTATTGGCTGTTCATTACTTGAATACTTTATGAGTTGGGGGATGGAATTAGTAATCGGTTTTCCGGCTTGGAATTATTCGAAATTCTTTATGAATTTAAATGGTCGAATTTGTTTACAATATTCTTTAATGTGGGGTGTTTTGGGGGTTGTTTATATTAAATATATTTTTCCTTTACTGCAAAAGTTTATTGCTAAAATAAATCCCAAATGGGGTAATATTATTATGAAAATTTTAATAATATTCTTAATCTTTGATATTATTTTAACTGCTTTTGCGGTAATGCGGGCCCATTCTTTCGATAAAGGAATTGAACCTCATAATAGTTTTGAAAAATTCTTAGACAAAACATTCAATCGTGATTATTTAAAAAATATGTATGGAAACAATTGGGAGTAGTTTATGAAAGTTTTAATATTAACATGTAATACGGGTGGGGGTCATACAAGTTGTGCTAAGTATATTGCGGAAGAATTAATTATGAATGATATTCATGCTGATGTGTGTAATTATTTAGAGTTAGTCGGTGAAAATATTGCCCGGATTATTGAAAAATTATATTTGGACTCTACGAAAGGTAATGGGACAATTTTTAAAGGCGTTTATAAAATTGGGGAAATCTATAATAAAAGTAATATTATAAGTCCCGTGTATTTACTTAATAAAATGGCTAAAGAAAAAATAAGTAATTATATTAAAGATAATGATTATGATTTAATAATTTGTACGCATTTATTTCCGAGTATGGCATTAACAGAAATAAAAAAAGAAGAAAACGTTAAATTTATCAATGTAGCCACTGATTATGAATGCATTCCTTTTTGGAATGAAACTAATCCCGATACTTTTGTAATTCCCAGTGCGAAATTAACGAGTGAATTTGTGAAAAAAGGATTTTCGAAAGATATTATTTTGCCAATTGGAATTCCGGTATCCACTAATTTTAGATTAAAGGATGAGAAAATTGATATTCCTCATGATAAAGAATATATTTTACTTACCTCTGGGAGTATGGGGTTTGGCAATATGAAGAATTTAGTTAATGAAATCTTAAAAGAAATCAAAGACTATTATTTAGTCGTTATATGTGGGAATAATGAAAAGTTAAAAGGAATATTAGATAGAATAGATAATCCTAATTTAATTGTGGTTGGGTTTACGAAAAATATGAGTGAATATATGAAGCATAGTAAAGTGGTTATTACGAAACCGGGAGGATTAACGACAAGTGAAGTCGTAACTCTTCATAAACCTTTAATACATATGATGCCCATTCCCGGTGTGGAAAACTACAATGCTAACTTTTTTGAAAGAAATGGCATGAGTTTAAAAGCAAGAAATATTGAAGAAGTTGTAACTTGCTTAAAAAAATTATTAAAAGATGAAAAATTACAAAATAAAATGATAACAAAACAAAAAGAATTAATTAAAGAAAATTCTTGTGAGTTACTAGTTGATTATATAAAAGAAAATTACATGAAAAAAAGTGCTTAAATTTGAGCACTTTTTAAAGGTCCAAAATTTCTTACTAATCTTCTTCCTCTACCTAAAGTACGAGCCTCATATTCCATATCTCTTTTAGGGCTTACAAGTTCAATATTAAATGTTTCACATAAAGTTTCGACCATATTTTTATAAATTTTAACCGCTTCTTCAACATAGCCTTCTTTAATAGCATAAATACAAGGAGTTAAGAAACTATCAAGTAATTTTTTTGAATAATCATAATTATTTTCTATATTTTTTAAATGATTACTAATTTCTGGTCCAACTATATCGTATTGTAAAAGTAAATTAGTGTATTTAAAATCACATTTTAAAATATTTTCTCTAAATAATCTTAAGATACGTAAAATATCACAGTTATCACTATATCCTAAAATATCACATATCATAGTAGTAATATAACAACCTGATTGTTTAAATTCTCCACTGCTAGAAGTAGATTTAACTTCTTCTCTCGAGTGGTCTTTACAACTATCAGTTGGACATCTCCAACTCCCATTATTTTTACATTTATGCATATCAGAGTTCATATAATGAGTACTGTTTCGGTCGTACCAATCACAATTTGAACAACATAATGTTGCCATAATAATATCCCCTTTCAAAAGCGATATATATTATACAATGTTTTGCTTTTTTGTCAAGTATGCTATTGCTTGTAAAAAAACATAAATAAAAACAAGATTTTGTAAAAAAGCCAAAAAGACCCCTTACCCCATAA
>CANRGQ010000001.1 GCA_947630195.1 uncultured Bacilli bacterium | reverse complement strand
ATCTTTCATTCTTCTAACTAAAACTTCAAGGTGTAATTCACCCATCCCACTGATAACTGTTTGACCAGTTTCAGGATCTGTTTTATATCTGAATGTTGGATCTTCTTCCGCAAGTTTTTGTAAGGCTTGGCCAAGTTTTTCTTGATCAGCTTTACTCTTTGGTTCGATTGCTTCATCAATAACTGGATCAGGGAATTCCATACCATTCATGATTACGGGATTCTTTTCATCACATAAGGTATCTGCTGTAGTGGTATTTTTTAAACCAACTAAAGCGGCAATTTCACCTGTATAAACATCAGTTATTTCTTTTCTTTGGTTGGCATGCATTTGTAAAATACGTCCAACTCTTTCTTTAACGTTTTTCGTACTATTTAAAATGTATGAACCACTTGATAAGTGACCAGAATAAACTCTAAAGAATGCTAAGTGACCAACATAAGGGTCAGCGGCAATTTTGAAAGCCATAGCCATAAATGGTTCTGAATCACTTGGATGTCTTTTAACAATATTACCATTAAAGTCAGTACATTCAATAGCTTCAACATCTGTTGGAGCAGGCATGTAATCAATAACAGCATCTAGTGCTAATTTAACACCTGTATTTGATAAGGCACTTCCACATAATACTGGGAAGAATTCAGCTTTTAAAACACCTTTACGGATAGCACTTTTAATTTCGGGAACACTTAATTCTTCACCATTTAAGTATTTTTCCATTAAAGCATCATCAAATTCCACAGCCTTTTCGATTAATTCAAGTCTTTTAGTTTCTACTAAATCTTTTAAATCATCAGGAATAGGAATTTCTTTATAATTTTCATGTTCATCGGCTCTATCGAAAGTATAAGCTTTCTTTTCTAGTAAATCAACGATTCCATGAAAATCATTTTCCGCTCCAATTGGCCATTGAATAGGGGCATAATTAACTCCTAATCTTTTACCAATTGTGTCTAAACTAAATTCAAAATCCGCACCTAATTTATCCATTTTATTAACGAATATCATTCTTGGTACTTTATATTCCGTAGCTTGACGCCATACTGTTTCGGATTGAGGTTCAACCCCAGCATTACCATCAAGTAGGCAGATAGAACCATCTAATACTCTTAAACTTCTTTGAACTTCAACAGTGAAGTCTACGTGTCCCGGAGTATCAATGATATTTAGACGATATCCTTTCCAATGGGCTGTAGTAGCCGCACTAGTAATCGTGATACCTCTTTCTTTTTCTTGTTCCATCCAGTCCATTTGGGATTCTCCATCGTGAGTTTCCCCAATTTTATGAGTAATACCAGTATGGAATAAAACTCTTTCTGTAAAAGTAGTTTTACCGGCATCTATATGGGCCATTATACCAATATTACGAATCTTATCTATTGTAACATCTCTTGCCATATCACACTACCATCTATAATGAGCAAATGCTTTATTTGCTTCAGCCATTTTGTGAGTATCTTCACGCTTTTTAACCGCTCCACCTTCACCATTAGCAGCATCAATAATTTCATTTGCTAAATTTATAGCCATTCCCTTTCCATTTCTTAATTTTGCATAATTTACTAACCAACGAAGGGCCAAAGTTTGCGCTCTTTCATCAGTAACTTCCATCGGTACTTGATAGTTAGAACCACCTACACGACGAGATTTAACTTCAAGTGCTGGACTTATATTTTTTAAAGCTTCTTCGTAAACTTCCATGGCTTTTTTACCAGTTTGTTTTTCGACAATATCAAAAGCTTCATATAAAATCTTTTGGGCAGTACCTTTTTTACCATCTAACATAATTGCATTAACAAGTTTAGTAACAACTTTCGAATTATATATAGGATCTGGTAAAACATCTCTTTTAACTGCTCTTCTTTTACGCATATGTTTTCCTCCTTCTCTTATTTATTTATTTAATTATTTACTTTTTTTAGTACCATATCTACTACGGGCTTGTTTTCTATTTTCAACACCATGAGTATCTAATGTACCACGAACAATGTGATAACGAACACCGATTAAATCTTTTACACGTCCACCACGTACTAAAACAACACTGTGTTCTTGTAAGTTGTGTCCTTCACCAGGAATGTAAGCATCGATTTCTTTACCATTTGAAAGTCTTACTCTCGCATATTTACGTAAGGCTGAGTTTGGTTTCTTTGGTGTCTTAGTTCCTACACGAGTACAAACTCCTCTTTTTTGAGGGCTTTTCGCATCAGTTTGTTTTCTTTCTAAGGTATTGAATCCCACATTTAATACGGGACTTTTACTCTTTTTCGTTTTCTTTTGACGATTTTTCTTAACTAATTGATTAATTGTAGGCATATTTTCTCCTTTCCATTAACACTAACCCAAGTGTGTCATAATTTCTTTTAAATTAAGTTCTACCAAGGTAGAACCTAAATAAAATGCGTTATTAATATACCATTTTAATATATGTTTTGTCAATATTTTTTATACATTTTTTTAATAATTTATAGTTGTATAATTAGGACACTTAATTCTTCCTTCATAATCATAAGCAATATCGTTTTTAATGACGATAACATAACCATCACAACCCCGCCCTAAATCATCTTTAAAATCATTAACTAAACCACTATTTTGAAGAGCCTCTAAATCCACTCTAAAAGTATCAGATACTTCAATACTATTTAATCTAATAAATAAAGCGGCGGCGTTTTCAATTCTGGCTTCTAAATCCGCATATTCTTTATTGCTTTTAGAGCCTTCATAAGAACCATATAATTTAGATATAAAGAAAACGGCGATTAATAAAGCCAGTAATAATCCCCCACTTAATAAAAGCATTTGTAATGTTCCCCATCCATTTTTTTTCATATAATACACCTAACCTTTAACACTTTCTCTTACATTTATAAATATATGACCAAACTCTTTACCATATAAGCTTGTTCTTTCATAAGTAATTGATTTATAACCTAGTCCATAATAAACATAGACATGCCCATCAGGGTATGTTAGGGTATCTTCTTTTAATACTACTAACATTGGTTCATTATTCTTATAACGATTAAATTCAATCACAATTAAACCTACCCACATTATGACTAGTGTTACAATTAATACTTTAAGTATAATCCCCAATGTCTTCTTCATAGTATCACCAATAATTATTATAAATTAAATGGCCTAAAAAAGCAAACTACTTTGCCATAGTTTACTTATATTCCTTATATTTTTACAATTATTTATTTTTTTATATCCTAAGCAAGTTTTGAAATAAATTGCGAATTTTTTAAAATATCTGGTAAGTTTAAATACTCAATAATATCTTTTAAATTAACATTATCTAAATTATTGATAATTTCAAAAACTTTATTTAAAATACTAGCATCTTCATGAAATTTAATAACCGTCTCTCTAGCTAAATAAGTTCCTAATAAATATTGATAACTTTCTAAAATTATCGTGGGATTTTTAATAATAAGCATCGTTGCAAAATCAACTTCCTTATTTAATGTTTCTTCTGGATTATAACTTAATTCTTTAGGATAATCTATTTTATATTTTAGCTCAATATCTTCGCATATTTTTTGGGCTTTAGCCTTTTTCCTTGAAATAAAATCTTCTTTATTTTTATACAAATCCGCTATATCATTTAAAATAGGATAAGTAAAACACATGATATCAAAATTATTAAGCATCCGCCTTTTTTCTAAATTATTTAAAATATTATCATTATAACCTTTAAACTTTAAAAAACCTATGGCCAAGTATTCTAAGAAAATACTAGGAAATTCAGAAATAGAAGGTTTAATATTCTTATTACCTTTATACATAGATACATAATGACCAAATTCATGGCAAAGAATTTTAAATGCCATAAGTCCTTTACCATAAATCATAATTTTTAAATGACCGTCTTTATCTACATAACATTCAGAAGTTTTTCCCTCTTCTGGCTCGTTATAATAAATGAAACCATTATCTTTTAATTCTTGATATAGTTGTAGCCATTCTTCTGGAGCCTTGACTACTTTTAAAAACTCTTTAAATAAGGCACTTATCTCTTCAAAAGATATATCAGGTAATTCTTCTTCTTTTTCTAAATCATTATATTTTAAGTCAGATACCATTTGTTCAAAAAATCTTTCTGTAATATCATTTATATTATCTAAATATTCAAAATCTAAAGATTCTAAACATTTAACTTGTTCATTTAATAAATATTCATATGTAGGATAGCGCATTTTATCCGTAAACCAACTAATTACATCCTCTTTATTGATGGGATTTTTTAAATGTTCAATTAATGAATTAATTGTCCCATTTTCCTTAAAATATTCTTTGGCCATTACAAAATAAAGTTTATCAAGAGGAAGACTAGCAGGAATTTCAAAATGAGAAACATCCATTTTATCTAATTTATTTATCAAAAGTAATAAATAAGTACTTATATCTTCTAAAGGTTTTTTCTCTTTTTCATAATAATTAAAATTAGCTATAACAATATCGGTAAAAAACTCATCAAAATCAGAAACATACTCTATATCTTCATCGGTAGTTTCTAGTAAACTAATAATCTTTTTAGAAGGCAAACAATCATAAATTACAGAATAATTATTTTTAACAATATTTATTATTTCTTCTATTTCTTCCTTATCATATCTAATTGTTATATCTTTAATTTTAACTTCTTTCATCTCAAAATCCCCTTTTGTTAAGAAGTATTCTAGCACAATTCATATAAATAGTCAAAAAAAGCGTTAACCATAAGGTTAACAACTTTTTCTAAACTTTTTAATTAAGCAAGTTCTACTTCAGCACCAGCTTCAGTTAATTGGTCAGCAATTTGTTTTGCTTCATCAGCAGGAACATTTTCTTTAATGTTTCCACCATTATCAGCAAGTCCTTTAGCTTCAACTAAACCTAAACCAGTAATTTCTTTAATGATTTTAATAACAGCAATTTTATTGCCACCAGCATTCTTTAAAACAACAGTCTTAGTAGCAGAACCAGCATCTTCAGCGGCACCAGCAGCTGGAGCAGCAGCAACAGCAACAGCATAAGGATTAATTCCTAATTCCTCTTGCATTGCATCTACTAATTCTTTTATTTCAAGAACCGTCATTTCTTTTAATGAACTTATAAATTCATCTCTTGTTAATTTTGCCATATTAATTCTCCTTCCCTTCTAATTGTTCGGCATATAATTTTAAACTTATTGCTAAATCTTTGACATATTGAATCATGCCACCTGCAAGCATTGTAAGTAATCCTTCTCTTGATGGAATACTTGCATACTCTTTAATGGTATCAATATCGGCAACATCACCACTGATAATTCCTACGCGTATGCTTAGTTTATCATGGTCTTTAGCAAAGTCTGCAATAATCTTAATTGGTTCAAGTAAACTTTTACCAAAAAGCATTGCATTTGGGCCATCTAAGAAGCTATCCATATTAATGTTAAGTTCATCTAATGCTCTTTTTAAAAGAGTATTTTTATAAATCCTAACAGAACTAGATACTTCATTTAACTTATTTCTTAGTTCAGTCATTTCAGAAACAGTTAGGCCTTGATATTGAAACATAATGACAGATTCACTATTCTTGATATTATCAACAATTTCCTTCACGATTTCTTTCTTTTCATTAAGATTTTTTTCGCTTGCCATATTTCCTCCTTATTTTATTTTTCAAGAAAAGCTTCCGCGTTAAGGGAAGCTTCAAAAAACATAAGTTATTTAAATTTCCCCTCGGTAGGATTATTAAAAGTTTCCTTCCCTACTGTCTTCGGTTTCTTTTCTTAAAATTTATTATAATATACTACTTCCTAAATGTCAAAGGAATTTTTATCAACTTTAATTCCAGGGCCCATAGTAGTAGCAACACTTATCTTATCAATAAAGATACCTTTAACCGTATTTGGTTTTGCTTTATTGATAGTTCTAATTACATACTCTAAATTTTCTAGTAATTTAGATGCCTCAAATGAAGATTTACCAATAATAGTATGAACATTACCATAAGAGTCATTCTTATAAGTTACCATACCACTTTTTAAGTCTTTAACAACTTCAGCAACCTTCATTGTAACAGTATTAGTTTTAGGGTTTGGCATTAAACCTTTAGGTCCTAAAATGTTACCGATTTTTCCAACTTCTGGCATCATGTCAGGAGTTGCCACAACAACATCAAAATCAAACCAGTTTTCATTTTTGATTTTATCAAGCATGTCTTTATCGCCAACATAATCAGCACCAGCATCTTTAGCTAATGCAGCAGCATCACCTTTAGCAATAACTAATACTTTCTTACTTTTACCAGTTCCATTAGGTAAAACTAAAGAACCACGTAATTGTTGATCAGTTTTTTTAGCATCAATGTTAAGTTTAATAGCTACTTCAACCGTACTATCAAATTTGGTAACATTAGATTTTTTAACTAAATCAATAGCTTCTTCTTTAGTATATAATTTGTTGCTATCAATTAATTTAGCAACTTCCACATATTTTTTACTATGTTTTCTCAAAACTTCTTCCCTCCTAACTGTGGTTAATTAGCGGATTTTTTATTATCATTATTATATTATTTTTCTTCTTCAGTTTCTTCTTCAGATTTTTCTTCGTCACCAATTACTGGAACTTCAACTTCAGCATCAAGACCTGCTTCCATTTCTTCAAGTTCAGCTTCTCTCTTAGCCATTTCTTTTTCTTCAGCTTCAGATTCTTTTTCTTGTTCGGCAAGTTCTTTATCCGTACGACCAGCAACCGCAATTCCCATATTTCTTGCTGTACCTTCAATGATATTCATTGCTTCTTCAACGGTATAAGCATTTAAATCTGGTAATTTAGTTTCAGCAATACTTCTAAGATCTGCTTCACTAATTGTAGCAACGATATGATTTGCTCCTTTTGGACTACCTTTAGCAATCTTTGCAACTTTCTTTAGTAAGAAACCTGCTGGTGGAGTCTTTAGAACAAAATCAAAAGTTCTGTCTTCATAAATAGAAATTTCACAAGGAACAACATCGCCCATTTTATCTTTTGTTGCATCATTGAATTTCGTACAAAATTCTTGTAAATTGATTCCAGCAGGTCCTAAAACAGTACCAACTGGTGGAGCGGGAGTCGCTTTTCCTGCTTCAATCTCTAACTTAATTCTTTTTACGACTTCTTTTGCCACGAAAACACCTCCTATAAAATAAATTTTTTCGTGTAAGTGGTCTTGGGCAAATCCGCATTTCCCTCCCACTTAACTTGGCAATATATAAATTGCACTAGAAATAATACCATAAAACCCTTAAATATGCAAGTATTTTCCTCTCTAAAATTGTATGCAATTTGTGTAAAATAAAGAATAAATACTATTTTTTAAACACATAATATGGTATTATTTAGATATATTAAAGAATAAGAGGTTTTTATTATGGCAAAGTTTTTTAATACCAGAGTCTATAATTCGAAAAGAACAATCATAAACATTGTTGTAATTGCGGCATGCATCATCGGCATTATCGTTTGTTTTGTTTTAACGCGTAATTTCCAAGGGGAAAATCAAAATGAACCCCAAAGTAACTTAAGTATTAAAAGTGAAGTAACATCCGAAATAAATGAAGAATTTTCCAAGGAAATCTTCTTTTCAAGAATTGAAAATATTAAACTTGATGATATTGAGGTAGTTTACCCAGATGATTTTAATATTCATGCTGTCGGTAGTTATGATGTTAAAATAGTTGTTAATAATGAAGAATATACATCTACCTTAAAAATAGTGGATACCGAAAGACCAGAACTCGCTTTAAAAGAAGTAAGAATTAATAAAAACGGTTCATACACAGCTAAAGACTTCGTTAGTTCTTGTAAAGATAATAGTGATACTGAATGTATAATAAACTTCTACAACGGAATTGATGAAGAAGGTAATATAGTTGATTATTCTACATATAAAGATAATGGTACTTATACCATTAAGATTGAAGCTTTAGACGGTGAGGGAAATCAAACAGTTTCTGAAACTAAACTTATTATTGGGGAACAAACTACAACAGAAGAACCAGGAACTCCAACAACACCTGAAAAACCTGTAAATTGTAAATATGGTAATGGCGAATATGATACTAATCAATATCTAGTTGCAGTTAATGTTACTTCTAATAACTGTGCTGTAAGTCTTGATTTATATAAAGTAGATGCTATGAGTCAAGAAATAAATAAATTATTAGAAACTGAAACTATTAGAATTCAAAAAGATATTGATGCTTTAAATTTAAAACTAGAAGGTACTAAATCATTAAATAGATTAAGAACCGCTGTTGTTAATAAATCTGGTGATGGTATTGTCGGTTATGAAATAAGATTTACTATCACTATTGAAGAAAATACTATTGCAGATTATAAATTAGATAGTAATGGTAAAAGAGTATTTATCTCTAACCCATATAATTTACCAAATTAAAAAAGTATAAGTAATATTCATTGTAATTTTATTAAATTACGAGTATAATAAAATTAAGAAACGCAAGGTTTGCGTTGTTTAGTTGCTATCCTACTCTGGTAATATTACCAAAGTAGGTGTTTTTATATCTTTTAGTATTAACAAATACAAAAGAATAAAAACTATAAAGAATAATACTTTTACTAAAGTCTTCATCTTCATAAGCAACACCTCCTTCTTTTTCAATAATAGTCAGGTGACTAGATGAAAATAAAAGGTATTTTTCAACGCATTATCCTTGCGTTAAGTCGTTATTATACTTATATTTTTTATAAAATCAACACGTTCGACAAATGTTGTCAAAACTTCTAATATTATGACAAAATTCGACATTACTGTCGAACTTTGTCTATTATTTATACCAAATTATTTTAATTTTTACTTGTTATAATAAATGGACTAGTTTCTGTTCCTTCTCCCGCTAGCGTTACATTGGATGTTAGATAGTAGACTGGGCGAACCGATACCGAACTGGAACTCACTGTAGCCCAATTCAAAAAACCAATTTGATTAACATACCACGAATCGAATTTTTCAGTAACACTGTTTTGACCATGCCTAGTCATGGTCCATTCATCTGCTATTGAGTTTCCACTCATTCCATTTGCTATAAACAACCAATTTGTTAGATTATTATATTCATTAGGGCCTGCATTTACATAATCACTTCTATACATTAATCCTACTTTATGTACTGCTGTTGATTTTCCTGATTCTGTTGTTGCTCCTGAATTTGCGTTATCTCCTATATACCAATATGGTTCATCTATTATTCCTTCCCAATAATTGTTTTTCCATTTTGCTTTTTCTGTTTTTAAAAAATTTCCATTTAAATATGTTTGAACATCAGCTACTGGATTTGTTCCATCCCATTTGACATCAGGTCCATTACTACTATGCCATACTTGATCTGTACTTGAAGGGTATGCTCTTATTATTTTTAATTGATTTTCTTCTAATCCTAAATCTGTATTTGTTGTTGTATTATCTGTTATCCCTATTATTCTATACATATATGTTTGTTTATCAAAACCTGTACAAGTCTGTATGTCCGTTGTTCCAAAACAGACAAAGTTATTTAAAATATGATTTGTTACATCTGTTTGGGTTCCATTGAATCTATATAAACCAAACACTGCATTTGAAGAGTTGAATTTACTTCCACCCTTATCTTTTAATACTGTTAATGCTGGTTTCCCTTTGGTAAAGTATAAAGTACAATAGGCTGTTCTTTTTGTTGTAATCGTGGCTTTATAATTAACTTCATCAAATTTGATTATACTTTCATTTATATTGTTTCCTCCCCAGTCTGTACATAATGAACCAGCATATGTATATTTTGTTGAATCAGGCCACTTACTTTTATCTTCATAATCATGATATTCATAATCATCATCGTTTTCTACTTTGATGGATATCATTTGTTTTTTATTATTAAAATTATTGGTTATTTCAATATCTTCTAGAATTGTATTATTTTCGTTAAATGATATTACTATGGTAGATATTTCATATATTACTCCTACCAACATTATTAATATTAAACATCTTATTATTAATTTCTTTTTCATATTCTATACTTCCTTTCCTTATTGAGCATCAAAATATACATAACAGATATTTGGTTTATCAGTTGTGAAACTTATTCCTGTTGAGGTATCATAGTTTATTTCAGTACCTTTGTCTGTACAAGTAAAACCTGAATACTTATAATTGGTTGGTATTTCACTTACTAATGTATAAGTTTTATTATTATATGTTTTAGTTCCTAAACTATCTTGTTTATAAGCATAAACTACGACATCAGAAGATAAATCATATACAACGTAACAAGATACTTGATTTGGTGTTGTTTCTGTTACATCATAAGTTATTGTTCCATCTGTTATATCTATATCACTAAATGGAAGTGCTTCTGGTTTACATTTAGTCTTCTTTTCATTCAAAGTAAAGCCAAATACAGGCACGGTATCTATAATACGATATCCTTCCCCTTCATTAGCATACACAATAGTGCTTATGTCAGCATCACCTTCATAAGGACTAGGTTCAAGTTTACCTCCAACAAAATCTCCAACTTTCCCCGTAAATATTGGTACCGGAGCCATTTCATAATTATAATAAGCATGAGTGCTTTTTATAATTAATTTAAATAACAACAAAAGTATAAAAATAAATACTATTATCACTAGTAATATTAATTCTTTATTATTAATTTTTTTCAACTTTTCTTTTATCATTTAACCATTCCTTTTTTATGTTGCATTTATCGATACAATATTGCCTAAATAATCTTTATGTTAAATTATACGATATTTTATAATAGAATTATATCGTAAAACTTAACATAAATCAATAAGCAGTTTTATATTTATGTTAACTTTTCTATGATGAATTATGAATAGATTAAAAGAATTAAGAAAAGAAAAAAATTTGCTTCAAAAAGATATTGCGGAATTTCTTAAAATGAGTCAAAATGGTTATTCCCAATATGAGAATGAAATTACCGATATCCCTACTGTTGTTTTAAAGAAGTTATCTAATTATTATAATGTTTCTATAGATTATATACTTTGTTTAACTGATAATAAAAACAAATACTATCCCTCAAATATTGTTAATATTACTAATAATATGAATAGACTTAGTGAAATAAGAAATGATTTAGATTTAAAACAAATAGAAGTTTCCGAAAAATTACCTATAAGTAGACCTACTTATTCTACTTATGAAACTTGTTATTGTGATATACCAATAAAAATATTAAAAGACCTAGCAACGTTTTATAATGTATCCGTAGACTATATATTATACGCAACTGATGAGAGAAAACCTCATAGATAGCAAAAGAATTGGCATTTTAAACCAATTCTTTTTTACTTATCTAATAACCATTCATAAACATTTTGGACTTTTATACCATCTTCATTAGATAAAGGTATGTTATCTGATGTTAAGATTATTTTTTCATAATTATCATTTATCTTTTTTAAAGATCTTAATTCTCTATCTAAAACTTTAGAATCATTTTCATCTTTGCCTTTTAAAGTATCTGTAACTTGGATATATACCCTTCCATCTTTATTAAGGGCTACAAAGTCAACTTCATAATTATCAAACTTACCTATATAGACATCATAGCCTCTTCTTAAAAGTTCTAAGTAAACAACATTTTCTAATACATGACCATAATCTCCTAATTTACGTCCTAAGATAAAGTATCTAAGTCCTAAATCAGTTACATAATATTTTTCACCAGTTTTTAAATAAAGTTTACCCTTGATATCATATCTAGTAGTTTTATAAAGAAAGTAACTTTCCGTAAATCCTTCCAAATATCTTTCAATAGTGCGAACATTAATATCTCGGCCATCACTAGCAAGCGTACTCGCAATATTATTTATTGATACTAAATTACCAATATTATCCATCGCAAAATTTGCCACACTTCGAAGCATTGTTTCATCAGTTATTTTTTTCCTTGTCATAACATCTTTTATGATAATGTCATTATATAAACTACTTAAATAGATATTTACATCATCTTCTGTTTCTAAAGAAGTAGTAAAAGGAAGGGAACCAAAAGAAATATATTTACGATATAATTCTTCATTAGACAAATCTTTATAAACACTTTTATATTCTTTAAATGATAAAGGTAACATTTTGACTTCGATATATCTTCCGGATAAAAGAGTGGCAAGTTCACTAGATAACAAATTAGCATTAGAGCCTGTTATATATAAATCAACATTTTTCTTTATATATAAACTATCCACCGCTTTTTGAAATTCATTTATCTTTTGAACTTCATCGATAAAAACATAATTTTTCTTATTATCTTTTAAATTATCATTTATATAATTATATAAAGACATATAATCAGTTAGAAAATTATATTTTAAGTCTTCTAAATTGATACTTATTATTTGGTCTTTTTTAACACCATTATTAAGTAAATATTCTTTATATAATTCTAAAAGCGTAGATTTTCCACATCTTCTAATACCAGTTATTACCTTGATTATTTCTTTATCCTTAAATCTTTTTAAGACATCTAAATACTCATTTCTTTCAATCATGTTAATTTTCCTCTCTATTTATATTATACATCTTCTAATTAAAAATGTAAAGTTTTTGTACAAAAATACAAAAAAGTGTTAATTTTATAAAGTTTTTGTAGTCTAATGCAAAAACTTTGGAAATATTAAAAGACACACAAAAACCCGATTGTTCGGGTTATTTTTATTCTGTTCTTAAAGCTTCCACTGGATCTTTCTTTGAAGCTGCTCTTGCAGGAATTAATCCTCCAATTAAAGTTAAGATAACACTTAAGATAACTAAGATTAAAGCTTTACTTATATCAAGGGATGCTGAAAGTGGAATATTTCCGGTAAAGTGATGAAGGACAGCATTAATAATTGGAATAAAAGCATAGGAAATTCCAATACCTAAGGTTCCAGATAAAAGACCAATAATAAAGGTTTCGGCATTAAAGATAGATGAAACATTTCTTTTTGAGGCTCCAATCGCTCTTAAAATACCAATTTCTTTTGTTCTTTCATAAACAGAGATATAAGTAATTACCCCAATCATTATACTAGATACGACTAAAGAGATAGAAACAAAAGCAATTAAAACATAACTTACCGCATTAACGATTGTCTTAACCGAATCCATTAATATGCCAGTCATATCCGTATAATTAATTTTCTTTTCTTCTTCCACACTATCATTATAATTATCTAAGAAACTTAAGAAATCTTCTTTACCATCAAAATCCGTAAAATAGAAAGACATGGCCGTTGGTTCTTCATAATCTTGATAGCCTAAAGATAATAAATTACTACTTGCAGAGGCTTCACTTGGACTCATCATCGCACTTACAATTCTCGTTAATTCTTCCTCGGTATATTTTAATTTAAAAGCTGAGGCTATTTTACTTTGGTCAACATTAAAGGAACTTGCAAGAGAACTGGTATAAACAGTTGTAAGTTCTCCTACTTTAGTTAAAATGTCTTTTTGCATTTTAGCTTCCGTCATAGCACTACCCATTTTCTCATTTGTAGCTAAAATGGCAGCACTTTTTAAATAACTATCAATAACGGTATTTTTTAATTCCTCAATTGTCGTATCTACCACAAATTCAGAATTAGTTGTTTTCATAAATTCATTGTATCCCGTAATATAGGCATTAAGTAATGATGTTAATAATCCTTTATAAGTAGTTTTTAAAGTATCCATTGGGATAACATAATTTGTTTCCATTGTTTTTAATTTATTTAAAACATCTTCTTTATTTAAATAATTATCCACTAATGTATTTACCTCACTTAAACTAAATTCATTTACGCTCGCAAATATATCTTTAGAAAAAGCATCTAAATTTTCTTTAAAGGCATTCGTGGCGCCGCTCGTATCAGTAGTAATAGATTTAGATATTTCTTCCATATATCCTTTAGTTTTTTCTTCCATTACTTTAGGATCTATATTTATATTAAAAGCACTTTGGAGTTTTTCTTCATCAATTTCCATTAAATCTTTAAATTCAAAATTAACTTTTTTATTTTTATCGGTAAACTTCTTACCAGAAAAAACGTCAACATCTTCATTTGCTATTTGTTTTTTAACGACATCTTGCGTCTTGGCATAATCAATTATATATTTGGTTAAAGCGGATGTATAATTAACTCCGGGATTTAAAGCCATGGTATTCATACTACCTTCTTTCGGAGCAAGAATTCCCACTATTTTTAATTTTAAGGCTTTATTATAAACATTTTTAACATAATCTTTGTTGGCACTCATATCTTCATAGATATTATATTCATTATTATATTTATATAAATCACTAGGCATAACTACTCTTAAATCAATATTCATTAAATCATCATAAGTTAAAGTCATTGGTTCATTAGTAACACTATTGCTTTTACCATTCATAATGTTATTAACCATTTCGGTTAGTTCATTATTATCTCTTAAACCTAAAGAATAAACCAGTAAATCAGATATTTCATTTTTATCTGATAAAACAATGATTGCTTCATCATAGTTTTTGGGATATCTTCCTTTTAAAACATCATATTGTTCTTCAATCTCTTTGGTATTATCAACCATTTCGGAATAAACGGAAGAAAAAGATGACATTGAACTCATTAAACCATTGGAACCCATAATTGAGGTAAATAAACTACTTGGATTTACTTTAACTATTTCTTTAGTTTCATCAATCGTATAAATATTAGGACTTATACTATAGGTATATTTTAAGTTCGCAATATCTTTATCTATTTTTTTGTAATTATCTTCTAAATAACTCTTAAAACTTTTTAAATCATTGGTACTAATACTGGAAAGCATCGAAGAAATATTTTGTCTTTCGACAACTGTTCCTTCCGTTACATTTTCGGCACTTCCCCCTTGCATTGATAAAAGGGCACTTGTTAAATCACCAGTTTCACTCATAATCGTTAAAGGGTATGAAGTCATCGTTTCTTCTTGAATGGAATCCACATAATTTTGAAAACCAGTGGAAACAGACATAATTAAAGCAATACCAATAATCCCAATGGAACCCGCTAGGGATACCAGTAAGGTTCTGGCTTTTTTCGTCATTAAGTTATTAAAAGATAAACTTAAAGCCGTTAAGAATTTCATTTTGGTTTTATTTCTTTTCCGGTTACTTTCTTCCCCATCTTCTTTGGTATTAACTTTTCCATCATAAGGATTAGAATCGGAAATTATTTTCCCATCTTTTAAGTTAATAATTCTAGTCGAATAAGTTTCGGCAAGTTCTGGATTATGCGTAACCATAATAACTAATTTATCTTTAGATATTTTCTTTAAAACATTCATTATTTGTAAACTTGTTTCACTATCTAGGGCCCCGGTGGGTTCATCAGCTAAAATTATTTCGGGGTCATTTACTAAAGCTCTTGCTATAGCTACCCTTTGCATTTGCCCACCCGAAAGTTGATTAGGTTTTTTATAAATATGATCTTTTAAACCAACTTCTATTAAAGCCTTCTTCGCTCTTTCTAAAGCTTCTTTTTTAGAAATACCAGATAATGTTAAAGCTAAACGGACATTGGATAAAACACTTTGATGACTAATAAGATTATAACTTTGAAAAACAAAACCAATGCGGTGGTTACGATAACTATCCCAATCCGCATCTTTAAACTTTTTAGTACTAACTTCATTAATAATTAAATCACCAGAATCATAATGGTCTAATCCTCCAATGATGTTTAAAAAGGTGGTCTTACCACTTCCAGATGGCCCTAGGATACTTGCAAATTCACATTTTCTGAAATTAACACTAACACCATCTAAAGCCTTTTGTTTAAAACCTTCCGTATTGTATTCTTTTTTAATGTTTCTAATCTCTAACATAGGCATCTCCTTAACAATCTACTTAATTATATTAAAGTAATGTGAAAATTACAAGAAAAAAGGCCTTTTTTAAGACCATTTTTCAATTATCCTATTATTTTCTTTTATTTTATTATAATTATCTTTACTTAGATGAATAACTATTCTAACACTTTCTTTATAAACATATATTTCTTTATTTCTAATCATATCTAAAGTAGCCTTAATTAAACTACTTACACTTAAATCTTCATATTCCACTCCATACCCGATAACATAAAAACTTCTTTCTCTATCAAAATAACCAAAATCACTCCAAGAAGATGGATAAGTATTAATTATATCTTTATTAAATACATAGTATTCTATTTTTATATCCTCTCGATCTTCAAATAAAATTACCGAATTATTTAAATGCTCAATTGCTAAATTATCTTGCATCGGTATAGTCATTTCATTATCTAATTCTTCTAACCTGGTAACATTTGTTACCTTATATTGGGATACCTCTCCTAGGAACAAACCTAAACTTACCCCTCCAAGAATTAGACCAACAGTAAATGTTATTAAATATCTTTTGGCGTTATGTTTCATATTAAAGATAAATCTAAATATTATTTCAATAATTAAATAAGTAATAATTATAATACTTATAACCCCTAAAAGAACATAAAGTAAAACTAAACCATTTTTTAAATAATATAATATAAAGATGGCAACAGTTATTAAAAGAACTAAACCAATAATGATAGGAATACTCCATAAACCTATGAAAAATTTAACTAATAATATAAATAATTTTTTAAGCCATAAGAAGGGATTAACGGAAGAATCTCGCATAATTATTTTTTCTTCTTTAATATCTATTTTTTTATTTTCTTTATTATTTACTTTAATTTCAGTTTTATCATCATCTTTAATATTCTCATAATAATCTAAATATCTTATCTTATAAATTTTCATAATTAAATAAATAGCCAAAACTAAATACCCAAAAGTAAAAAGTCCTTCAAAGATATTAATTAAAGAATCCATTATATCCATTGGAATAAATGAAAATATATCATTTAATATATAGGATAAAATTACCCTTAAACCAAAATACAAGAAAATTAAACAAAGAGCATAAAAGATAATCTCCATAAGACATTTTAACTTTTGCGTAAAAGTCATAAGTGAAAACATCTTTATTCCTTTTAGAAAATTATCAAAAATATTATTAAAAGTATTTTTAATTTTACTTTCTTTAAAACTTCCTTTCTCTTTTAAACCAATTAACTCATCCATACTAAAGTTAAACAATTTACAGATAGCCACAATCTTATCAGTTTCCGGATAAGCCGCATTACTTTCCCATTTCGATACAGCTTGTCTTGAAACATTTAACTTGTGAGCCATTTCTTCTTGACTCATATTATGTTCTTTTCTTAAAGTGGCTAATTTTTCTCCAAAACTCAATTTTCCTCACCTCACTTACCATTTTAATAAAAAATTAGAATAGCAACCACCAACTTTCGGTATCTTTTTGTCAAAATACGGTTGCAAACACATAAAAATCATTTAAATTAGATTATAACTGATTATTTTTATTTTACAAGTCTAAATCCAATGTTAATAATTAGTAAAAGAAATTTCCTTGAATATTGTCTAAAAAATAAATATTTAGTACAATTATCCTAGGAGACTGTTTATGGAAAGTGTTAACATTAAAGATGAAAAAGGTAATAATTACGTCATTCAAATTCAAAATGGGGAGTATGAAATTTATAAAAAGGATGGATATAATTTAACTAAAGCAACTGCCGAAGAGTTAGAATATGTTTTAGAGGAACTCAAAAAAATTAGAAGTGATTTATTTAAAGAAGATAATAAACTTGATAATTATAAAAACTTACTTAAACAAATGGTTGAAAGTGGAGCCATAAAAGATTTTGAATCTTTAAAACAATTCTTAAATAGTACCGATTTAACTGAGGAAGAAAAAGACCAACTATTAAATGAAGGAATTGGCGAGTTAGATTTACAAGAAATAATTGATTTAAAAAATAAAATATTAGAAAGTCTCGATAATAATAAAAGACCAAACTTAAAAGCCATGATTAGTTTCAATATTAAAGATGTTTCTCTTGGCGAAAAATATTGTGAAATAAAACTAGGCTATAAAGAAAATGAAAATACCATAACCCATATTAGTAAGGTTATGAATTATAATGAAACTTTAAAAAAAGAATTAATTGAACCCATAATTTTAGAAGTTACTCTAAAGGGTAAACTAAAAAATACTTTTGTATCCAAAACCCAAGACAGTTTTAATAACCGCGGTAATTTCCGTTTAAGTACCGAAGATAATACTTACTTAGGTATTAATAATTCCGAATATGATTACTTACAAAAATTAGAAGAAAGAGTTACTAATTTAAAAGATAAAGAAACACGAGCCAATGAAGTTAGTGAACTCCAAAATGAAGAATATGAGAACAATAAGGAAGAAGTTATAACTGATGAAGTTGGTAATGTCTTTGATTCAAATGGTAATTATCTAGGTCATGTTGATGAATATGGTAAAGTCATCTACGATAATAAAAATTTAGAATATGATAAAGGAAAGAAAAGAGTATTAGTTAAAGAAAATGGTTTTACGATGACTTTAATTATTTCTCTTACCAGTTTTATAACCAGTATTTTAATGGTTTTAGAAATACTTTGGTTAGGATAATTAATTAAATTTAAAAATAAGGATTATTTAATATAGTCCTTATTTTATAACATAAGCAAAATATTCACAATTTTCTAATTTAAAACCACTAAAATCTGTATCTTCATTATATCCTACTAAATTATAATATAAACATTTACCACAAAAACCATGGGTAACAATTAAAATATTTTCATAATCCCTATAATTTCTTTTTAAATCCTCTAAAAATATATGACATCTTTTAAGTAAATCTTGAAAAGGTTCTACCCCATGATCACTAGCATTTATTTTATAATTCATATAATAATAGAAATCAAATTTACTATTCCCAATAGTGGTTCCTTCATATTCTCCTAAATATCTTTCTTTTAATAAATCATTTGTTATAATATTATCATTTCCATAGATAATTTCTGCTGTCTTGTATGCTCTTTTTAAAGGAGATGATATACATAAATCAAACTTTATATCTTTTAATTTATCTTTTAAGATATTTGCTTGTTCTATTCCCTTTTCATTTAAAGGAATATCTATAGACCCTTGTCTTCTTCCCTCTTTATTCCAATCTGTCTCTCCATGTCTTACTATATATACTTTCATAAAATACCTCTTAAATGATTATACTTATCTTTAATCTATTAATCAAGTTAATATTCATATTAAAATCTAACCCACATAAAATTTAATAACTTAATTGACATGCCTATTATTTTAAGGTAAAATATTAATGTTATTTGATGGAGCCGTAGCCAAGTGGCTAAGGCGTGGGTCTGCAACACACACGCCCTGCAACTAAAATATAAAGTACAATTTGCCTATTTTTAGGCATTTTTTTATTGCCAAAAACTATAAATTTAATATTTACTGACGGATTACTGACGAATTAATACAAAATAATATAAAATAATTTAACAAAAAAATATCATAAATTGTTCTATTTTATTAAAAAATATTAGCATTTATAAATTAAAAAAAGAGAAAAAATATTTCTAGGGAATCTCATGATATAAACATTTTTAAAAAAAGTTTGAGGATAATATTTCTAAAAAATGTTTAAAAGAGGAAGAATTTTTTTCTCTTTTTTTAAGATATAAACATCTATATATTAAAGGTTAATGTTTATATCTTTGATATGTTTTTTTTATTACTAATCAGTCGTTTGTAAAGTACAAGCACCATCTGGTTCAACAGTGATTGTAACAATTAAATCACTATTGGCAATCGCACTTTGGTCAACATTATTTTTATTTGTTAATGATAATGATGCACTAAGGATATTTTTAGCTTCCATTTCTGGACCAGTTACTGTAACATTACCTTTAAAAGTTACTTTTTTACTACCTTGTTGTGGTCCTACTGCTAATGCTGTTTTCAAATCAACTTGCAAATTACCATCTTGTATAGTAGTTCCAGCAACACTACTTTGAGATTGACTAGCACTTACATTTACTGCATCACCTTGAAGTATTAATTGAGTCCATCCTTCTTGTAAATGTTCTTGCATAGTTCCGCTAACTGATACGTTTACTTGAACGGGACACTTGTAAGTTGTATTTGCTTCGCCACCTGAATAAGCTATATTAGCAATTTTTATCGGAGTTGAATCTCCGGGTGCAGTACCATCTACTGAAGCATAATACACTTTATCATCTGTATATTTAGCCATGTCTTCAGCTGTTAAACTTAATTTTAAAGTTTTATTTTCTTCCACAGTACTTATTGTTGCTGTACCAACTTTAGCAGCTGTAACAGTAGCATCTGTTGTACTATTTCCAGACACTTGTAAACTAAAGAACGCAAATGTTGCTCCCACAACAGCTACTAATAATGTTGCTACTGCGATTACTGTTAGTAACATTGTATTTTTCTTTTCCATTTATTACACCTCTTTTCTATTATTTCGTATTATAAAATTTTTTATCTAGATAAAAAATTATTCACCATCTGATGCTAAAGTACATGTTCCTTCTTTAACTTCTACTTTAACCTTTAATGTCTTACCAGCTACTGCATTTTGGTTACCACTATTAGGTACTTCTTCAGTATCAGCTGTATTTGTAAATGATAATACTGCGCTTAAAATATCTTTAGTTACTGAACCGGCACTACTAACTTCTAATTCATATGTTCCTGTTTCTTCTCGAGTATTAGTGTCTTTTAAATCAGCAATATCTATATCTGCAGTTACACTTCCACCTAGTGTTAATTTAGCCCATCCTTTTTCCAAGCTACTTAACATGTTAGTATCTTCTTCAGTATTATCAGCAGTCACTTTGACAGTTGTAGTACATGAATATTTTGCTGTATCTTGTGCTTCTGATAATGTTACTTCAGCTATTGGAATTGGAGTAGCACTATCCTTTGTTGCTCCATCTGTTGAAGCATAATATGTTGTGCCTGCTTTACTTTTATCCATATCTTGTGCTGTTAATGTTAATTGTAAAGATTCTTGCTTTGTACTAATTAATGCTTGACCAACTTTAGGAGTACTAATTGTTGCAGTCGTATTTGAACCTCCAGTTGTACTTAAACTAAAATATGCAAATGTTGCTCCCACTACAGCTACTAATAAAGTGGCTACTGCGATTACTGTTAGTAACATTGTGTTTTTCTTTTCCATTAATTTTTCCTCCTCTCTTTCTAAAATTTTTTTGACAGAAAATCCTCATATAATGCCTATGATTATATATGAAACTCTATCTCTATTGTTATTATACCCCCCCCCGTATGCTTTTTGTCAATAACTCAGCAATGCTACAATTACTATAATTTGCCATAATCTAAGCCAATAAAAAAACCATTTTTTGTTGTAATTTCCATAGAAAAATCAAAAGATGTATATTAATTCAAAAAGAACATATCGATAAAAGCATTAAATAATTTATTTACACTCTTTTAATCTTTTTTAATAGTTATGTTGCATTTTTACAATTTAAACATATCTTTTTTGCATTTTTGCATAAATTATTATTGACTTTTTATGCTCTCTGATTTATCATATTTAGTAATTTGAGGAGGGCTTATAATGAAGCAAATACAAATACCCACCATTAATTTAAACTTCATAAGGACTTTTGTCGTAGTAGGTCAATCTAAAAGTATTACTGAAGCCACTAAAAAATTAAACATTGATAGGTCTAATATTTCAAGAAACATCAGTAATTTAGAGAAAGCCTATGGAACAAAACTATTTAATATTAGTTCCCAAAAATTTGAATTGACCGAGGATGGAAAAGAATTATTTGAGGGATTTGAGAAAGCATACAATTTATTATATATTACAGAGAAAAATTTTCTTCAAAATAAAGATTTAAATAACGGTAAGTTAACGATTGGTGTTTCCAAAGATGTTGAAAACGATATTGTTATAGATAAGATTAAAAAGTTTAAATCCAAATACCCAAATGTTGTTATTAAATTTGTTAATTCTTCCACTAATGACCTATATGATAAACTTTCTAAATTTTCAATGGACTTTATTATAGACACCATTATTGATGTTGACCAAACTTCTAAAAAAATAGAAGTGCAAAATATTAATGTCGATACTTTTTGTATCGCTTATTCTAAAAAACATTATAACCTTAATATTAATAGTTTAAAAGATTTGGATAACTTACCTTTAATATTACCTATTACAGCCAAGAAAGAAAGATACGATTTTAATTCCTTATTAAAAAAACAAAATATAGAAATGAATTTATCATTAGAGGTAAATAGTTACGATTCAATTTTAGAATATGTTAAAAGCGGATTAGGTTTTGGATTACTTCCAAAAAGATTCACTCTAAAAGATAAAGATATCTTAACTTTTGATATAGACCTTAAAAAAGATATATCTATTGCCTTTATAAGAGAAAACATTTCGCCATCAGCTAAAGAGTTGTTAAAAGAGTTTAATGTTAAAGATATAGACTAGCACTTGCTAGTTTTTTTTATGCACTATTGCAAATATCTTTGTAAAATTGCTTAATTATATTTAAAGTATAACTATGTTATCATAACCCCAATTAAGAGGTGGTTTTGATGGAAGTTATCGAAATGCATTCAAGTTGGTTAGCAATTAATTCAATTGTAGGTTGCCCAAATAGATGTAAGTATTGTTTATTACAAGCTAATGATAGCAACAAAGTTTGTCCTACTCAAATTGCTACCCCAAAAGAGGCAGTAGAAAAATTATTGCAATATAAATATTATGATGAAAAAATACCTGTTTGTTTATTACCAAATACTGACCCTTTTGTTAATTTAGATAATATTAGTTATCTATTTGAATTACTTGATGAATTAGTAAATCATAATGTTAAAAACGATTTAGTTATTGTTACTAAATGTGCAATTCCTAATATTGTTATCAAAAAAGTTTTAGATTTAAAAAGAAAAGGTATAAATGTTATATTCTATATAAGTTATTCCGGTTTAGGCAGAGATTATGAGCCTAGCATATCTGAAAATGCTCTTTTAAATAATTTCAAAAAATTAAAAGAAAACAATATTGACGTTATTCATTATTTTAGACCTTTTTTACCTGCCAATTCAAATGCTGATAAAATAAAGGAAATACTTGATAATGTTAATCCTTATACGGATGTATCAGTAACAACCGGTCTTGCCTTAATTGAAACTTTTATTGATAAAATAGACTTTTGGGATGCAATAAAAGATAATCGAGAATCTTGCTTAAAAGCAAATTGTGTTTGGACCGACTCTGCTTGGAATTATTTTAGTAAGGGCTACCAACATCCACAACAAATATTTCAAACTAATACTTGTGGACTTAATACCAAATTAAAAAGACCATCAACTCAATATTATGGTACACAAGAGTGTTTAAATTATAATCATTGTAGCCAAGAGCAAAGAGAAAGATGTAAAAAATGTCATAAGAATATTAATAAAAACAAAATAACTGAACAATGCTTAAATTTATTAGAAAAATTAGGATTTAATAGTAGTCAAGCTGAATTAGTTTTTGATGAATATCAAAGTTTAGAAATTAAAAATTTGGATTTAAAAATTAGTGACCTTTCTTATCTATCTTATGTTTTAGGAGTTAAAGTTTATGTTTCTACTAATAATATTGTTGCCGATACCTATAACTCTACATTAAATGGGGCAAAACCATTAATTTTGAAAGTAGGCAAATAACATGGAAGAAATTATAAAGTTTTTAGATGAAAATTATAAAAAAGCATTAAAATTAGTTGATGATTTTAATATAACAAAATCTAAAAAATGGGACTCGCAAACATACCTAAACGAATTATATGTGCAAGTTGGTCATGTGTATAATGTTTTATATTCTATTGATTCTACAAAAGAAGATAAAAGAATCATCAATAATTTAGGTGATGAGTTATCTGATGTTATTTTACAATTAATAAATCTTGCTAATAATTTAGGTATAAATATGTATGAAATCAAAGACTATTCAAATTATGATTGTAAAGATATAAATGGTATCACTATTTTACTTGGACAATTAACTGAGGCAATAATGGAAATTAATGATTGTCGGTTTAAAAAAAATCGTTTTGGATTTAATAATAGTTATGACTTTGTTAAAGACCGGATATTTAAAATTTTTATCATTACATTTCAAATTGCCAAACAATATAATTTAAATCTATCTAAAGAATTCAAATCAATGCTTACTGATGCTAATAGTTTTATAAAAAGATTTAAAAAAGGCAAAAGTCAAAAAGTTGAATACATAGATATTTATGATTCCAAAGAGAACTTGTTGGGATATTGTGAAAAATCAATGGCTCATCAATTAGGTTATTGGCATAAAGTATTTGGCTGTTTCATTATTAATAGTAAGAAAAATAAAATTTTCTTTCAATTAAAAAATCCGGCTTATAATCATATTAATACAAAAGAATTATTAGAAATAACTGCCGGAGGTCATTTAATAAGTGGCGAAACTTTAAAAAATGGAATTAGAGAAATTAAAGAAGAAACCGGTTTAAATGTTTCGTATAATGATTTGATATTTATTGAAAAAAGAAAATGCAATAAGACTATTAAAAAAGATTATATAATTAGAGAATTTCAATATTATTATTTATTAGATTTAAAGAATATTTCTTTATTTGATTTTAAAAATTATGATAAAAACGAGGTTATTACTTTTGTTGAACTTAATATAAATGATGTTATAAAATTATTGAATAAAAAGAAAAAATATATTAAAGGCAAAAAGATAGTAAATAATAAAATAGTTAAAGTTAAAATAAATATGGATAACTTCGATCCGGCTTTTATTAAAGATGGATTATTTAAAGATTTAATATTCAAAATCAAAACTAACTTTTTAAACACCCCTATTGAAAAAAAGTTAAATAAACTTTATAAAATTACACATAAAGCGAAAAAAACTAATCCTGAAAAATTTTTCTTTGATAACGGCAAAGTTTGTAATACCAAAGAATTTATTAAATCTAATATTAAATTTAGTGTTATGAAAATACAACCTTATATATATAAGGATAGTTTTATCACTTGTTTAAGAATTAATTATAACCACAAAAGCATTCCATTACAATTACCAATTTATTCTGAAAGTACAACTAATGCTAAACATAATTTTGATAGTTTATGTGATTATATTGATAATACTTCGGCAAGTGAGATTATCAATAATTGTTTCGACCAAAACACGAAAGATTTAAATAAACTCAAAAGCAAAAAAGATAAAAAATAAAAAGTAGTATTCCTTTTAAATACATAACTTAAAAACAATTTTTTATCATTTTTCGGGGTAATTGCTTTACCAAATAAAATGGTTATAAATTTACTAATTTGTTTGAGTATTTTTTGGATATTTTATTTTATATTTCGTTATGATACAATTGTTATAAATAGAAGATTACGCCAATGGGGAGGTAGACTTCTATTTTTTTATGCTTTATCACATGATGCGAAAATGCAAAAATTTATGCAAAAACGCCACATTACTATTGACTTTTTATAAAAAAATTGTAAAATAATTTTCAATTAAAAAGTTTTTAGCAGTGTTGGGGCTTTTTAAGAAACGGGGGATTTTATTATGAGAGTTTTACTCGCAAAGGAATATGTTAATAAGTTTTATTTAAGAGAACTTTCAAAAAGAATTTACAAAAAATGGGATGAATACAATTATAAAGTATTTCTCGCTAAAAATTACTTTGGCAAAGCAACATCAACTATTAAAGAAGTTGTCATATCAGATACCCATTCTGTTTCAAACCCCACTCAATCAGTTCTTATTAAACGAGAAGAGCTATTAAATGAGATTAAAAAATTTAATATTAAAGTTAAAAATTTTAAAGCAACTTTAACCGATGATGAAAAATCTATATTTAAATATGGTATCGAGCAAAGATTAACTGATGAAGAAATGGCTGATGCGATTGCAAAATCCTTAAAAACGACAAGGCAAATTAAAAGAAGTTGCTATGTTAAAGTAGCATTACATTTCAATTTAATTCAAAAAGATGATAAAGCAGTATATAAACGCAAAAAGACAATTAGTTCAACGAATTAATTGTTTTTTTATAAATGGATTGGAGGTGATAAAATAACTTGTAAACCATACTATTCAACCAACAATGGTGTTTTATATAATGGTGATTGTTTAAAAGTAATGGATGAACTAATAAAAGATGGAGTTAAAGTGGATGCCATAATAACTGACCCACCATATGCCGTCACTAACTTCTCTTGGGATAACATTATTCCGTTTGATGAAATGTGGGATAAGTTATTAAAACTCATTAAAGATAATGGTGCTATTGTTTTGTTTGGTAATGAGCCTTTTTCTAGTAAATTAAGGATGAGTAATTTAAACTTATATCGCTATGATTGGAAATGGATTAAAACCCAAGTTACTAATTTTCAAACAGCTAAATATCAACCCTTAAGATGCTATGAAGATATTATGGTTTTTTCTAAAGCCAAAGCAAACTCTAGTGCAAAACAACATATTAACTATTACCCACAGGGATTAATATCAGTTAATATAAAAACAATTAAAAAAAGTGTTAACTATTTACGAGAAAAAAAGTCAGACAAAAAATTTGAAAGCATCCAAGAATTTAGTAACTACCCTAGAAATATAATTCAGTTTCCAAGAGAGGCTATATTGTATCATCCTACGCAAAAACCTATTAATCTTATGGAATATCTAATTTCAACTTATACTAAAGAAAATGAAATAGTATTGGATTTTACAAGTGGCAGTGGCTCTACTCTACTAGGCTGTGAAGTATTAAATAGAAAATGGATAGGAATTGAATTATCTAGCAAATATTGTGAAATCATTAAAAAGAGATTAGAAAATGGTGTACAGCTAAAAATATCACTAGAATATTAAAATTAAGGAGGTATTAAATATTCAAAACAAACTAAAAAATAATACAATTTTGGGGAATAATTATAGATAGCATATTACAAGATGTTTTAAGTCTTATTCAGGATGCTACAAATTATTTAAGACTTTTTGTTATTGGAGCTACTGCTTTCTTTGTGGCTAAAGATTGTGTCTTAAAAATGACAGCTACTGACGATAATCATAAAGCCAGTTATGATAGAAAGATAAAATCGACTATAATTGCAGGAGTATGTTCTTTAATTACTGCTGAATTTGTTAGTTGGATTTTTGGCTATTTTAAATAATGAAAAGAAAAAGTTTTGATAAAATTATTAAAGAGATTCTACATCAAGAAAAAGTAGAAAATATTCCCCTTAAAAATTGTAATTTAATTAAGCAAGTAATATTTGATAAAAATCTACATAATACCTTTTATAGTAAATTTAGAAATAACTTTGTTTTAGATAACGATTTATTTTATTCTAAAGTTGGTGACTTTGTTTATCGAGTAAATATATTCATTAATAATTATTTAATTGATATTTGTAATATAACTGATATTAAATCAATTGTTAATGAAACTCAAAAGTATTTAAATGAAAATCTTGATTTTTATAGTGCAGTTGATTATAGTGATTGTGATATCGAAGAGATAGTAAGTGATGCCACATATATAAATAAGGATATAAAAATATAAAATGCAAAAGAATTATTATTACTTTATAAAAAGCAAAAATTTATTAAATCGCATTTTTGATATGTTGGACTATTTTAATATTTTCGAAAAAAATGATTTAAGTAAAAATGATGCTAAAGACATTTTAAAAGAAAATATAAATAATCCTATTTTTATAGAAACCATTTTAAAATACTTTTGTGACAAATTTAATAATAATCAAAAAAGAATTGAACTTCGGTGTAATTTACACGATTTAATTAATGATTTAAACTATTTAAAGCAATATTTAGAAAAAGATTATTAAAAAAAATTTGATTTTTTTATAACATTGTCGTACAATGCGAGTTAAAGGAAGGTATGGTATGAAAAAAAGCAAAAAAATATTAATTATACTAATAAGTATTATTTTAATTATATTGTTGGGAACTTGTATTACCTACTTTGTTGTTTTGAATAACAAAGAGTCTAATAATCCAAATCCTAATGATACGCAAAAAATTAATGATAACTTGCAATATGAAAATAACAACAATAATGATGATAACGAATCTAGTGATGTTGAGAACAACAGTAGTCCTGAAGTTGAAGAGCCTATTTCTAATGACAATCAAGATAAAACTTCAAAAGAAGATAAAAAGCAAACTTCAAACAGCAAAGATACAGCTACCAATAATAAACAAAATGATAATAATGTTTCGGATAATAAGCAACCATCTAATAATGAAGTTAAAGAAAAGCATACTTGCAATAACAATGATGAGGGATATGTAAAATGGCTAAACAACTTGTCTAAAACTTATGATACATTAAGATTTTACAATAGTTATGAAGAGGCTTATAATGACGGCGATAGAATTGCTAGGAATTATTTATATGGCTTTTTCATTTCACCAGTTCCTAGAGAATACTCTGACGATACTTGTGAGGCAAAGATTTATTCAATTAGTTTATATGTTCCCAAAAAACTTTGTGAAGATAACGACATGATTTATCTTCCAAATAGTGTTTCATTTGAAAATGGAAATGGTATAAGTGCTATTCAATATTTAAAAAGTCTTGGGTATGCTTGTACCGGAAAAAATTAATAAGTAACAATAATTTTAAAAATAAGTGAAAACTTATTTTTTTTATGACAAAATGGAGGTGTTTATAATGAAAGGAAAAAATTTTATTTTTATCATAATTTTATTATTATTACTATTAGATGTAAATATAGTTAAAGCCGATACAGCTAAAGTAACATCCAAAAATGTCGGCGATTACTATCATGCCCATATGGAAAGTTCAAGTCATTTTAATAGATATGGGCAAATTCTTAATACTAAAATAACAAGTGGAGTAAGTGTGGGAGCTCAAGCATATTGTATTGCTCCGGGCGAAGTAATGAATCGTTCTAAAACTTATAATGTTTATAATTATGATGATACGAGCATTTTAGATTTAGTAAATAATTCTCAAGAAAAGCCAACTAATCAATTAACACTAGAGCAATTAAGAAAAATGCAATTATATGCTCATTATGGATATGGTTATGGAACTCATACTAATAGCATTTATATTGTCGCAACTCAAATGCTTATTTATAGAACTATTGAGCCAACAGTATTTACTAATACATTATGTACTGATGGCTGTTCTAAAGTCAACGATCCTGCTACTGTTACAAATGCTATGAACGAAATCCAAGCACTTGTAGATAATCATTCAGTAACTCCTAGTTTTAATGGAACATCTGTAAAACTAAAGAAAGGCGAAACGCAAGAATTGGAAGATACCAACAATGTTTTAAGTCAATTCTCGGTTGATAGTTGTAACAATTGTACAGCCCAAATTAATGGAAATAAACTATCAATAACTACTGAAAATGGTGGCGAAGTAAGTGTTACATTAGTTAAAAATGGTCGAGGCTCTTATGACCATAGTGTTTTATTTTTAACTCTAGCCGATTCTCAAAACCTAATAACAAATGGTAATGTAGACCCCATTTATGCAAGAGTTTCTGGTGAAGCAAGTGAGGGTTATATCGAGATTACCAAAGTTGACTCTGAAAACAATAGTTGTGAGGCACAAGGAGATGCTAAATTAGTCGGAGCTATTTATGGCATTTATAATGAAGACGGCGAAGAAGTTGATACTTTAACAATTGGTAGTAATTGTAAAGCCAAATCTAGAGCTCTTGAAGTTGGAAATTACACCGTAAGAGAAAAAACACCAAATGTCGGTTATAAAATAGACACCAAAACTTATAATGTAACTATTGAAGAACACGACCAAGTTGTTTCTGTAACTTCTAAAGAAGAAGTTTATAAATTTGATTTTCATTTATTTAAAGTCAAAAGTGATGGCACAACTGGTGAAATAGAAACCGAGCCAAATGCAGTATTTGATATAACATTAATTAGTAAAAATAAAAAGGTAGGCACTATTACTACTGATGATAAAGGTCGAGCAAAAATAACTTTACCTTATGGAAGATATAGTGTTTGTCAAACTAAAGGAGCTCTTGATTCAGAAGATGCAAGATGCTTTGAAATCGATATTAAAAATAAAGATGTTGATAAAGTTATCAATAATGGACCAATAAAGGCACGAATTAAAGTTACAAAAATAGATTCCGTTACAAAAGAAGAATTGCCTATTGCCGGTATAAAATTTAAGATAAAAAATTTAGATACTGGCGATTATGTTTGTCAAATGGTTAGTTACCCTACTAATGAAAAATTATGTGTATTTAAAACAAATGAAGAAGGCATTTTATATACGCCATACGGATTAGAAGTTGGTCATTATCAATTAGAAGAAATTGACCAAGTCATTGATGGATACTTGTGGAATAGAGAGCCATTAAAATTTGAAGTTAAAAAAGATGCTGAATTCACTTTTGATGATGATTTAGGAGTAATATTAGAAGTCGAATTTGAAAATCAAGAAGTTCGTGGCAAAATAGTTATTCATAAAACTGGCGAAGAATTTGTTATTGAAGATGGCAGTTTCACTTATGAAGAAATTGCTTTAAAAGGAATTAAATTTGGTCTATATGATGAAAAAGGGAAATTGATTGCAACAGCTATAACAAATAAAGATGGCTATGCTGAATTTTTGGATTTAAAACTTGGCAAGTATATTTTAAAAGAAATTGAAACTATTGATGGTTATGTTTTAGATACTAAAGAATATGAGTTCAATTTAGAATATCGAGACCAATATACACCAATCATTGAACAAGAAATCACTTTAAAAAATTATCTAAAAAAAGGTAAGATTGAAATAACAAAAGTTGATATTTCGACAGGTAAGCCTTTACCTAATACTTTAATTGAAGTTTATACTATTGATAATGAATTAATATTTAGTGGTCGAACTGATAAATACGGAAAAATTATTATCGAGAACTTAAAAACAGGTAAGTATTATTTCTTGGAAAAAGAAGCTCCTAGAGGATATCTTATCAACAAAGATAGAATGTATTTTGAGATAAAAGAAGATGGCGAAATTATTAAATCAGAAATGAAAGATGTTCCTATTACTGGAAAATTAGAATTTACTAAAACCGACATCTCAACTGGTGAGCCACTTCCTAATACCTTAATTGAAATTTATACTATTAATGATAAATTAATTTTTAGAGGAAGAACTGATGAATATGGCAAGATTTTTATTAAGAAATTAAGATATGGAAGCTATTATATTTTAGAAAAAGAAGCACCAGAGGGTTATGTTTTAAATACGGAAAAGATGTATTTTAGCATTAGAAGAAATGGTGAGATTGTTAAAGCCAATATGGAAAACAAACTAATTACTGGTACTTTAGAATTTACAAAAACGGACATCTCAACCGGTAATCCACTGCCTAATACATTGATTGAAGTTTACACTGATAAAGATGAGCTAATTTTTAGTGGTTTAACTGATGAAAATGGCAAAGTAATTATTGAGAATTTAAAATATGGAAAATACTATATTTTAGAAAAACAAGCACCGGATGGCTACATTTTAAATCCCGAGAAAATGTTCTTTGAAATTTTAGAGGATGGAATTGTAGTAAAGAGTGACATGACTAATGAAAAAATACCTGTTCCTAAAACTTCAGCCAATGAATCAACAATAATTGATATAATTGCTTTAGTTTGTATATTCGCAGGTATTGGGTTTTTGATATATGATGAAAAAAGAAAAAAATAAGAGTCGATTTTTTAAAATTGGCTCTCTTTTAATTCTTTTATCTATATTTGGGATTCTAATTTATTATGCAAATATTTATATTTCAAATAAAAATAATGAAAATTTAGTAAATGAATTTTTTACTACTTATGCTCATAAAGATGAAGAAGTTATTAAAAATAATAACACTACTTCTAATGAAATTAATTATATTGGTATTTTAGAAATTCCAAAAATTAATTTAAAAAGAGGTTTTCTTTCTCTCGGTGATAAAAATAACAATGTTAATAAAAATATTGAAGTGTTGAAAAATTCAACAATGCCTGATGAAGATAAAAGTTTACTGGCTATTGCTGGTCATTCAGGAAATGGAAAAAGGTCTTATTTTAAATATTTATATAAACTAAATACTAATGATTTAATTTATGTTTATTATAAAGGTATTAAGTACACTTATGAAATTGTTTCTAAATATGATGTATTAAAAGATGGTGATATTGAAGTTATTAGGTCTAATAATAAGATGTTAGTATTAACCACTTGTAGTCAAACTGATAGAACTAAACAAATAGTAATTGTCAGTAATTTAATCAATCAAGAGATTTTTTAGGAGGTGCTTTAAATTTTTCTTTTAGATATTCAACCAGTTAAACAAAGTTTTATAAATGACATTTTTAGGTCTATTTTTTGGAATATGTCTAAAGGTGTTCTATGGGCATTAAATAATATCTTTAATACAATTGACAAAGTATGGCGATATCAATTTTTTGATAATGAGTATGTTAATAAAATATTTGGTGGAGCTTTAATTGTAGCCTGTAGTTGGTTAGTTTTAAAAACCATTATAGAACTAGTTATGAATTATATAATAAAAAATGATGAAAGAAGTAGTCCGTTTGTAGTATATCGAGGAGTTTTAATTGCTATAGTTATGATGTTCTTAATAACACCCCTATTTCAATTTGGACAAAATGTTTCAACTGCATTAAATGATGCTGTTTTGGAAGTGTCGAGTATGACCGATACTAATTCGGATACTTCTCTTTCATCTTCCATCATTAGAGCAATGGTATATGATAATGAAATGGAAGAAGATAAGATAGAAGAACTTGTTTCTAATTATAAAACCATAGATATTAACGAAACCACAGGGGGTTTTGTTGGTTTAGGTGATGTATATGTCTACTCTCTCAACTTTTTTATGTTATTTGTTATTTCAATTATTATGGTTTTTTTATTATTTTATGTCGGGATTCAGATTGCATCCCGAGTAATGGAAATAGCCCTCTATAAAGTTATCGGACCTTTTTGTTGTACTTCATTAACTACTAGCCAAGCAGGAGCATTTAATGTTTGGTGCAAATCAACAATGGGTGCTTTTCTAGTAACCGTTGTGCAGTTTGTATGTATCGGACTATTATTAAACCTATGTGCTGATGCATCAAATGACACTGGTATTGGAGCAAGTATCTTTCTTATATTAGGAGCTTTAATATTCATTATTACTACACCGACAATTATTAAAACTCTTTTAAATCAACAATCCGGAGTTTCGGAAGGGCTTGGTGGTATTCAATCAATTATAGCAATGGCATCTTCAACTGGAAGAGGTTTAAGTTATGCCAAAGATAAAGCTGTTTCGATAGGCTCAGCTATTGTTAATGGTGGCACTAAATTAGGAAGAGGGTTTGTAAATATGGCAAATAAATTTAGGGGATCTAGTCCAGAGATGCCGGACTCAGCTAATATGGATTTTAAAAACCATAATAATTATTCAGCATCTCAAACAAATAACAATTTCTTTAGTTCTAATAAAAATAATCCATCTCAAAGTAATGAAAATAGATTCAGAAATTCATCATCAATAAATCCAATGAGGAATCTTTATATTAATCAAAATAAAATGAAAAATAATGTTAGGAAATGGACATGATATATCTTATTCCTAAAAATATAAAAACAAAAAATGAAATATTTAAAGGATTTGGATTTGTTGAATTATTAGTAATGGCATTAATGTGTGGTATAGGTTATTTATTACAACTATTCACAAGTAATTTTTATTTAAAAATTTTTCTTTTCACATTCTTTCCAATATTAACTTTCTTATTACTATTTCCACTACCTAATGGTGGTAATACTTTTATGTTTTTAAAGAAATTTGTTATATACCAAAAACGTCAAAAAATGTATAAATATAAATAATATATTGTTTTAAATAGAAATAATTAAAAAAATATGCTATTTTTTAATAGTACATCGGTTTTATAAAAACACACCACTTTTTTTTGAATTAAGATTATCAAGAAATTGGTAATCTTTTTTATTATTGCAATTTGAGGGATTTAAAATTGATTGGAATATCACTTGATTAAGATTTAATATCACACAAAAGGAGGTGATATTAAATGCTAAAAAGAAAAACTTTTGAAGTTAGTACAGCTATGCTAGTTTTAGATGAAATTCTACACGACCTTTATGGTTCTTATTTTAATCAACTTCCAAAGAATGTAAGACATACTTTAGAAAAATTAATAAGACAAGTTGCAGATGAACTAGATAGAGGCTATCCAAAAGAAGATACAATTACCGATATTTTAATTAGAGAAATATCATACGAAAAAAAATAATGGAAAGGATACAAAGGTTAGTAACTTTTGTATCTTTTATTTAGATGGGAGGTTTTAAAAATGAGTGTTTTACAAGAATATGAAAGTGTAAGAAGTAGTATGGGTTATAGAAAATTTGATGCAATTAGTAATTATTTAGAGGAAAAATGTCCTAAAGAAGTAGTGGATAAATATTATGAAGAAATGAACTCAATATTAGATTTACCATTTTGTGAATTTGTGGAAAAAGGTCTTGAACTTAAGAAAAAATATAAAATAATACTTTTAAATGATATCATTTTTAAAGAGGAAGAGTTTCAAAAATTTAATAATTGGTATAACAAATCATTTAAACCTTTTGAAATATTTGCCTGTGAAAATGGTTATGCCATATGTTTAGACCAAGATGATTATATAAAAAAATCAAAAAAATCGATTCTTGGCAATGGTCATGACTATGAAAGAGTTTTTAAAGATTATATAAATTCTAATTTTAATGACTTAAAATCTATAATAAAATACGATTCTAAAAATAGTATATTTTGTGCTTATTGCGAAACATTAAAACAGGCTGAAGATGTTTGCTATGAGTTATCAAAACTATATAAAGATAAAGACAAAATGATTGAACTCATAACTAATAAAGAAAAATATAATTCCATACAAGAGATAAAAATATAGGGAGGTTTTAATATTAGGAAAAAAATAAAATTTAATAGTAAAATTTATAACATTAAGGTTTCTCATTATCATAATGGTAGGCTACGATTAAAATATATTAATAAAAGTGAAAGCCATGATATCACCATAAATATTAATACAGCTTATCTTGATGATGGGAAAGTTTTTTTAGACCCTTATGTTGTAAATAATGGATTAATTAATATATTAAAAAAGGCTAAAATAATAAAAGAAATAACAGGATTTGCACCATTCAATAATATTGAAGTTCCAGTGGCTATTGTTAATATGGGAATATTAAAAGAATACGATAAGTTTGGAGTAAATAATTATAAGGAAAGCCGAGGTATTAATGACAAGTAATCGTTTAAAACTATATGATACCATCATTAAAGTTAATATAGATAAAAAATCAAAGGATAAATTAAGAAGTATTGCTTTTAAAAATAAACTTACTTTATCAGAATATGTAAGACAATTAATAGCCTTTACTTTATCTTGCTATGATTTAAATAATGTTGATTCAAACAATAAAGAGGCTAGTAAATTAATTGAAAAATTTATGCATAGTTTGGAGGTTAAATAATTACAAAATCTATTAAACGTGAACAAAAAACAATGTTAAACTTTCTTCCCTTTCAAGATGTTTGGAATAATTATCTATATTTAGATAATAATCGGATTGTGGGAGGAATTAAAATTGGCTCAATTAATATATTTTTATTATTTGACCAAGAGCAAGAGTTAAAAGTTTTAGAACTTAAAAAGGTTTTAAATTCTATTGATTACCCTTTTAAAATTTTAAGCATTGATAAACCAGTTATTTTAGATGATAATATAAATGTATTAAATACTAAAATAAAACAAGAAAGCAATAAAAATAAAGAAAAAATTTTAGAGGAGGATTTAGATTATGTAAATTCTTTAGTTTCTCAAAAACAAGTAGTTAATAGAGAGTTTTATTTAATACTAGAAGAAAGCCAAGAAAATGAACAAATATTAAAACAAAAAATAAATGATTTAATAGTTGATTTCTCATCAATTGGGCTTACTAGTTCTATTATTACAAGTGAAGAGTGGCGAGATTTAATTTATATAATTCTTAATCCTTTAAATACTCTCGAAACTTTTAAAAATGATGCTACTGGTATAACTAGAACATTTAAAGAAAAAATCGCTCCAAGAGGTTTAAAATTTAATGAAAGAGACCTAATTATGGGCGATGCTTATATGAGTGTAGTAACACTCGTTACTTATTCATCTTATGTTCAAGCCGGTTGGCTTGGAGCTGTTTCTAATGTAAATAATACTAGGATGGTCATGACCATAAGTCCTATTGATACTGCCGAAGTATCTCGAACTCTTAAAAAAAGCATTTCCGAAACAAAATCTAAAATGATAAATGTATCTGATTATAATGACCAAATTATTCTAAATAATAAATTAGATGATTATACGGATTTAGTTAATCGGATTGATAGAGAACACGAAAGGTTTGCTAAACTGACAGTGTGCTTTTTAGTTTATGGTGATTCTAAAGAAAGTTTGGAACGCAATTGTAAAGACTTAAAAGATACTTTAACCGGCTGTGGATTATATGGCACTAATCTTTTATTTGAACAAGAAAGAGGATTAAAAATGTGCTTACCTACCCTATATACTGATTTAGAAAAGCAATATGGAATATATATGCCTATGCTTACATTAGCATCAACATTTCCTTTTGTTTTTCAAAATTTACAAGATGGTGGTGACTCTCTTATTTTAGGTCATAATAGTTTAAATAGTCTTGTATTCTTTGATTTATGGAAAAGAACTAATAAAAGGAATAATTCAAATGCAGTTGTAATTGGTAAAAGTGGATGTGGTAAATCTACATTAATCAAGAAAATTATTAGAGGTAATTGGGCAAGAGGGACAAAAATAATTGCCATTGATCCGGAACGAGAATTAAAAGAAATGTGTGAGTCTTTAAATGGTGTTTGGATTGATGCAGGTACAGGATTATCAGGAATTATTAATCCATTAGAAGTTCGAAAAACAGCTGATGACTCTGATGATGATAAAAACTTAACAAGCAGTGATTTGAATAAACATTTTCAAACATTCAGAACATTTATTAAATATTACTTACAGGATTTAAGTGCTTATGAATTAACCAAAATTGAAGATGCTTTAATTGAAGTTTACAAAGATAAAGGCATAGATTTTAATACTGACCTTACCAAATTAACCAGTAAGGACTACCCTATTATGGAGGATTTATATAATAAATTACTCTCTAATTTAAAAACAGCTAAAGATAATAAAGAGCCAAATAATGTAATTGAATCATTAGAGAAAATATGCTCATTATTAAAAAAAGTTGTTACTACTGATGCCAAAATATTTAACGGACATTCTAGTATTAATGTTAAAGAAAACTCGGACTTTATTGTTTTAGATATTAATAGTTTACTAGATTCTGATACTAGTATATTAAAAAGCCAATTCTTTAATATACTTTCTTGGTGTTGGAACGAGATTTGTAAAAGTAAAGATGAACAAGTAATTTTATTATGTGATGAAGCTCACTTAATTATTGACCCTAATAATCATCAGGGAATAGATTTTCTAAAGAAAGCAAGTAAGTGTATTAGAAAAAGGAATGGAAGTTTGTGGATTTTATCACAAAATTTAATAGACTTTACTGCTCCGGAAATTGAAAGATATGGACAAGTTATAATTGATAATAGTTCTTATATTATGGTTATGGCACAGGGGATGAAAGAAATTGATGCAGTTCAAAAAATGATGAACTTAAGCGAATCAGAAAAATATTTTTTAACTACAGCATCTAAAGGTGATGGTTTATTCGTTATTAGTCATGACACTCGTTTACCTATTCACATTGACTTAAGAAATGAAGAAAGCGAATTGTTTGGTACTGCGAGTGGCAAGTAATGGATGATATAAAATTATTTAATAAAACTTGCAAATTGGGGATTAGTGTTGGCTTTCCTTTTTTAATTATTTTAATGCTTTTTATGTTTAATGCCAGTTATTCTACTAGTGAATCTTTTGTGGTTTCTACATTTAATGTTCCCTTTGATGAAAGTGTAAAATTTACTATTAATTCTCGTTTTGGTTATAGAGAAGACCCTTTCACAAATGAATTAAAGTACCATAGTGGTGTTGATTTAGGAGCTCCACCTAATACTCTTGTCTTATCGAGTGCTGATGGAGTTGTTTATAAAATAGGTTACGATGAAAATGGATTTGGTAATTATATTTACATTGAACATAACTACGACAATACTAAAATATATACGATGTATGGTCATCTTTTAGATAATTCTATTTTAGTAACAGAGGGCGAAGTTGTTCAAGCAAAGCAACCTATTGCCACGATTGGTAGCACTGGTAGGTCTACAGGAATACATTTACATTTTTTAATTTCAAAAGAAAAAGCAACATCTGAAAGGAAATATTTATTAGACCCAATGTTAATTATTAATGGGGAGGAATTAATTGTTGATTAATAAAAAGAGATTAAGTGAAGAAAAATTTTATATAAACATTTCAGCTGAAATAATTGCTTATAATATTTATAATAAATTTGAAAAAAGAAAATTGAAAAGAGAATATGCTGATGTAGTTGGGGACACTTACATTGATGATTTACATATGCCTTATGATAGAACTCTTGCATATGCTAAAGCCAAAGAAATACTAGAAAGAGATTATGATTGTGATTTATTTTCGTATCCTTTTCAAGATGAACTTTTCAAAGATGAATTAAAAAGTATATGTAATGTTTATGATAAAAAAATATAAAATTGGTACAAAATTTAATTAAAGATGGTTTTAATCTTAAACTTAATTATTAAATTTTTTTGGTACTTTTAAAGCTATTTTGTTATAACATTTGTCATTCATTTGTTATAACAAATGGCATACTTTTTATAATTATTACTAAAAATAATTTAAAAAGTTTAAAATGTTTGTTAATACAAATGTCATACTTAAAAATAAATGTCATCCATTGTAATAATAAAAATAGTCCTAAATTTAGGCTAAACTTCCCACTGGGAAGTTGTTTGTCAGCCGTAGTTATCCTGCTAAAAAAATATACAAGACTTGGTACTTTAATTTAGAAAAAAATAAGATAAAAAAAATAAAAACTTGGTACATTATTTTGTACTTAAAATGGAGGTGTTTTTTTGAATAATGATTCCGGAACTATTAAAGGAAGAATTGATAACAAATTATACGAAGTATTTAAAATGATATTAAATAAACTTAATATGACTCAACAAGATTTTATTGATTCTAAAGTAAAAGAATTTGTTATTGATAATATAAGTTTAGTTACTGATTTAAAAAGTGATAAAAAATGAAAACTGAAAGAATATCTATAAGAGTTAGCGAAGATGAGAAAAAAGAAATTAATTTAATTGCTGAAAAACTAAAAATGAATACATCAGAATATATTTATAAAGCTATTAAAGATAAAATCGAAGTTGATAATTTAAACGATAGTCAGGGACAGTTTTTAGAACTATTTGATACAGCTTTTAAAAGAAGTTACGAGCAATTTCAAAAGCATTTAGTGGTCATTCTAAATAGAATTGAATTCAATACTAGATGGCTTTTAAAACAACAAGATATTTTTATGCAACATTTAAAAGTACCTCAAACTAAAGATGATTTAAATATATCTTTTCTTAATCATCCTATTACGGATGTTGCCGAAGAATTGGTACTCAAAGATATAAGGACTATGGCACAAAATAAAAAGGAGTATGTAGATGAGTAGTAATATTGTTATTAGGACTAGATATAAAAACAATTTAACTACAAGTAAAAATATTTCTAAATGGGTGGATTATGTTTCTAAAAAAGAGAAAGCTGATACTACTAGTTTAGATGAAAAAAATATAATGAAAGAATATTTTTCTCTTGCTGATAAAGATTCCTTTTTATTTGAAAAATGTGAGTCATTCGTTTGGGATAAAGATGGGGATGCTAATCCTAAACAAGATTTAAAATATAATGATATTGATTCCAATGGTTTCATTTGGAATATAGTCATTTCTTTTCCACCAGATTTTGCTATCAATAATGGACTCATAACTAAATCTGATTATGCTGACCTTACTAAAAATATTATGCCATCATTAATTACGGATATGGGACTAAAATTAGACAACACTAATTGGTATGCTTGTTTACATAGGAATACCGATAATCCTCATATGCATATCTTAATATATGAAAATAAAAAAACAGCTAGTAAAGGATTCATTCCCCAATTTGCTATTCAAAATATGAAAAGTAATATTTCTAGTTTTCTTATTGATAATACCGAATTTTACAAGTTAAGAGATAAAACATTTTCTAATATCACAGGATCTATCGAATTAAATGATTTAAATAAAATTAAAAGTCAAAAATTATTTAGTGATAAATTTCGTAAGGAATTAAATAACAAATTACTTTCTCTTTATGAAAAATTACCAAGTAAAGGTCGGTTACAATATAATTCTAAAAATATGATACCTTATAAAAATGAATTAAACGAAATAATTGATTTCATTTTAATGCATGATTCAACAAAATATAATTATGCTAATTATTTAAAATTATTAGAACAACACCAAAAAGAATTAATTAATATTTATGGGATGACCGAAGATAATAAAACAAGAAAATATTATAATGAGCAGTTACAAAGATTATATTCTAAAGTTGGTAATGAAATACTTTCTAATTTTAAAAAATATCAATCTCTTAATGCTATTAATAGGGAGCAGAAATTCTTATCTAAACATATAAAAGATATGAAGTTTAAAAGTAGGAACGACTATTTAAAAGAAGATACTAAAAATAAGATAGCCCTAGATTTATATAGACTTTGTCTATTTGCAGGACTTAATGATTATGAAACTAAAAAAGTATTTAAGAATTGGATAATTAATTCTAAATATAATTTAGATTTAAATAAAGTAATTAATTCTTTGGTAGTAACCAATAATGAATTTACTTCTACCGAATTATATAAATGTTTAAATAAATTAGGTTATTCTTACAAAAAATATGTTAAATTTAAAAATAAACATTTTTATCAAGAACTTAATTATAAAGTATTTATTAATCAAGCGATAACTCATTTAATGTATGAATTAGAACGAGAAAAAATGCAGATTGTTTCTAATATGGAATATGAATTGGAGGAATATATACAATGATAGTGGTTGATATAACAAGACTAGATAAAAATAATAAAGAGAATGATTTGTTAATCGGTAATATTAGTATAGATACTAAAAGCAAAGTAATTAATTATATATATGACTACTCTCTTGCTAATCTAAATATTGATGTTGATAAAGAATTATTAGATTATAAGTTAAATATGGAATCTTTTTCTTTAAAAGATTTTTTATTGGAAAACTATAATATTACTACAGATAAAGACTTAATAATACATTCAGCTAAAACTGATAAAGACCATTGTCTATTTTTGAAATTTGATAATGATATAGATAATCCAGTCTTTTTTATCTTTCATAAAAACGATTTAAAAAAAGCCCACTCTATTTTGAGATATTTAGTTAATGATTCACTTATCAATAAATATCAAGATAATATACAAGAATATGATAAATTAAAAGTAACTAATGATATTGACTATAAAGCATATCCTGATTTAGGAATTAAGGGTGAGATTTTATCATTATATAATGGTGGATTGTTTTTGGAAGAATTATTAAATAATGTATGTTCTTTAAGGCAATTTGAAAAAAGCATAAATAGAATTAATATTTAAAGTATGTTATAATCAAGTTAAATAGTGATTTGTAGAAATGGAGGAATTATGAAGAAAGGTCTAAAAATTACTTTAATTGTCTTAGGAGTTTTAATAGGAATTATTGCCATTGATACAATCCAAGCAAAAGTCTTTAATAATAGTCCCTTATTAAAGATAAGAGATAATTTAGATGATGGAAACATTGATTATATTGATAAAGGATTGTTAGTAACGCATTATAAATACACAGATGGTGATGAAATGACTATATTTGTTTGGGAAAATACAACTTATTAGATGTTTTATTAACAAATATTATATAGGATTGGGATTGTATCTTACAATACAATCTTTTTTATTAATATTTTTAATATGCAAGAAATTCTTGCTAGTAATGTCAAATAAGTTTGATATAATAATTTTAGATTATCTTTTATTATGTTCTTATGAAAGGAGGAAATTTATGAATCTGGGTAATAAAATTTTAAAAATAAGGAAGGATAATAAAATGTCACAAGAACAGTTTGCAGAAGTTTTAAATGTAACAAGACAAACAGTTTCCAATTGGGAAAATGGAAATAATTATCCAGATATTGAAACACTAATAATGATTAGTGATAAATTTAAAGTTTCTCTAGACATTTTATTAAAAGGTGATAAAGAAATGATAAAAGATATTAATAAGAAAACTAAAAATAACAAAATATTAAAA